>JAJZCJ010000385.1 GCA_021846145.1 Bacillota bacterium | reverse complement strand
CACCATCCACCGCTGCCCATGATCTCATCCGCAAACTACACTTGTACCAACGAGCAGGGGTACAGGAATATTGGGTGGTGAATCCGGAAGAGAAAAATATCAACGTTTATCTGCATGATGGGACAATCCTTCGCTGGACGGAGCAAGAGTACAAATCTAGCGACAAGTTGAGTCCGTCGATGTTTCCTGATTTGGTAATTGATGTGAGTGCGATTTTTGCCTAAATAGAAGCGAAAGGGAAAATATTATATTATAGTAGTCATTCTATGTAATTTTCTCATGTTCGTATTTTTTGTGAATAAGAAACTTTTAATATGTGACTAAATAGCGACTTGATCCAGTTGATGGTTGCGCAATATTACAAAACGATTACAATAAGTGTGAGACTAGTAGATATAGAAAATCAGGAGGAATAATCAATGAAAAACGCAACAAAATGGATGACGGCACTTTCTGCCACTGCCATGCTCGCAGGTACACTCGCATCTGGAATTCCTGCATTTGCGCATGCCAAACCAGCTGCCAAAAAAGTGGCGGCACCGGTTGTGGTGACCACAAGCATTGTCACAGGAAAAATGGATCATAAGCCAGGCTGGCCAAAATATACACCAGCTGTATTCCATGTACCTGCCGGCAAAACCATCAAATTAATCATTCACAGCTACGATGATGGCAACGCACCGATTACCCCTGGCTTTACAAAAGTTCAGAACACCGTTGGCGGCGTGGAATGGGTGGACGGCAAGAAATTCAGTAGCTTTAAGGCTGCTGATGTCGCTCACACCATGACCATCATGGAAGGTACCAAAACGATTAACATCGTAGTGCCTGTTCGTACTGCCAAAGAGAAATTCGTGACTGTCACCGCAGAATTTACTTTCCCGAAAGCGGGAACTTTCGGCTGGCAGTGTGAAGCCGCTTGTGGATCTGGAAAAAGCGGTTGGATGGGTGCGATGATGACTAATGGTTGGATGAAGGGTACTTGGATCGTTAAGAAATAATCAATCACTCGATAGTTCGTGCAATCTTCATGCAACAGCAAAGAGAGATGTGTCCTACTCTTTGCTGTTGCATTTTTATTTGTATGGGCAGCATTTGCTTGGCACGCTTGTAAGTGATTTAATAGTGAAAAGTAAATGGGCTTTCGCGGTATGCAAAGGATGGTTGATTTGGAGAATAAGGTGACGCATTCGAATTTTATACGCAACATTGTGATGGATGATTTAGCTTCTGGAAAAGTCACAGAAGTGATTACAAGGTTCCCGCCAGAACCTAATGGGTATTTACATATTGGACATGCAAAGTCAATTTGCCTTAATTTCGAATTGGCACAGGACGTTGGCGGAAAAACAAATCTTCGGTTCGATGACACCAATCCCATAAAAGAAGACAGTGAATATGTGAATGCGATCCAAGAGGATGTCAGGTGGCTGGGATTTGCTTGGGACAAGTTGTGCTTTGCTTCGGATTATTTTGAAGTGATGTTTGAAAAGGCCATGTTGCTCATACAAAAGGGCTTGGCCTATGTGTGTGAGTTGACGCCAGAAGAAATGAGAGCGATGCGTGGTACGCTGACGACGCCAGGACAAGATAGTCCGTATAGGAATCGTCCAATGCAAGAGAATTTAGATTTATTGCAGCGAATGAAAGCAGGGGAGTTCGCGGATGGATCGAAAGTATTACGTGCCAAAATTGACATGGCATCGCCAAACGTAACGCTTCGTGATCCAGTGCTCTACCGTATTGCACGCGCTATGCACCATCGAACGGGTGACGCGTGGTATATCTATCCCATGTATGATTTTGCGCATCCATTGGAAGACGCGATCGAAGGCGTCACGCATTCCATCTGTACGCTTGAGTTTGAGGATCATCGTCCATTGTATGACTGGGTAGTGGCACATTGTGACATGCCTGCCCGCCCTCGACAGTATGAATTTGCAAGACTGAACATGACCAACACGGTGATGAGCAAACGCAAACTCAAACAACTCGTCGAGGAACAGGTGGTGGATGGTTGGGATGATCCACGGATGCCGACGATTTCAGGACTTCGCCGCAGGGGATACACTGCGCAGGCGATTCGCACGTTTGCTCGTGAAATTGGTGTGGCAAAGAGCAATAGTGTGGTGAATGCCAGCATGCTGGAGTACTTTGTGCGCGAGGATTTGAAGCTAAAAGCGCTGCGTTCAATGGCTGTATTGCGACCGCTCAAAGTGGTGATTACCAATTACCCAGAGGGGCAAGTAGAATGGCTAGATGCCGAGAACAACGCGGAAAATCCTGAGATGGGTATGCGCAAAATTCCTTTTTCACGGGAGATTTATATTGAACAGGATGACTTTATGGAGACACCGCCGCCAAAATACTTTCGTTTGGTGCCAGGCAATGAAGTGCGGCTCAAGCACGCGTATTTTATTCGCTGTGAAGAAGTGATCAAAGATGAGACTGGGCGCGTGATCGAGCTACGTTGTACGTATGATCCAGAGACGAAAAGCGGGTCGGGATTCACAGGGCGCAAAGTGAAAGGCACGATCCATTGGCTAGACGCATCCCATGCTTATCCGGCACAGTTTCGTTTATATGAGCCGCTGATC
>JAJZCJ010000052.1 GCA_021846145.1 Bacillota bacterium | reverse complement strand
GAGTCAGTTAGAAAAGTTGCTTAATCCCATACGTAATCATCCCAATTCAGTGCGGTTTGAGCGGCGTCAACCTCGTTCCGGTTCCAGTCATTACAGGGGGAGGAGATTTGATGACCAAAAACTTTGATTATTATGTCTCGTTGCCATACAAGGTGGTTTTATATCCAGCGAAAGAAGGCGGCTTTGTCGTTGAGATCCCCGATCTACCTGGATGCATCACCCAAGGCGATGATCTGGATGAAGCGTACCATATGATCGAAGATGCCAAAAAAGCGTGGATAGAAACAGCTTTGGAAGAGGGGATAGAGATTCCTGAACCTCGTAGTGAAGAAGCGTATTCAGGCAAGTTTAATGTTCGTGTTCCGAAATCGCTTCATCGGGCAATGGTGGAGAAAGCGGCGGCGGAAAACGTCAGTCTCAATCAATTGATTCTTTTTGAACTAGCGCGGGGAATTGACAAACCATTGGCAAAACTTCATTGACCCACTGCTTGTAAAATGGGCACGAAACGTTGAATAAGTGGGAATAATACAGACTAAACGTTACAGGATAAAAGGCAAAAAACCTTGAATTATCAAGAGAAAACGGATGGTAGGCTGGAAGTGGCCTGCCATTTTCCATGCCCTTTGTGTGCTAAATTTCTTGCTGTGTGCATTCAAGATGTTGCAATCACTTGGAATCGCGAAACAGAAGGCATGGGAATACGCCAACGCAAGGATAAAGCTAACAGTAGAGGGGGATAACGGATATGTTAAAACACAACGCTGGAGCAAACAACTCAAGACTAAAGTCTTGTTTTTCACATTCATATAGAAAACCGCCGCCCCAATTTGGAAGGTCGCGCATGATATTTCGCGGTGCGGCGGCTTTTTTTATTTTGATCGTTTGAACGATTAAAGGCAGGATTTGTTATTATAGTCTTTGAATATGTATATTCGAAAAAATAAAGTACACACTATCCATGTATGCAAACTGGTGTCATATACGGTATTATAGAGGTGTGAATATAATAGATGAGCAAATTCAAAAAGCTAGTACAATCAATACGTGATAATCCGAGAAATGTTCAATTTGATGACTTGAACAAAATATTACTAAAATGCGGGTTTACAGTAAGAAATCACTCTAGTCATTACACATACTCCCACCCTGATTTGTCCGAAATTATTACAATTAAAAAAGAAAATCCAGTTAAGATTGTATATGTCAATAAAGCTTTAGATGCAATTGATTTGATTGATTAGGGGTGATCTATTATGAGTTATGATTATGAAATTATTTTGAGTCATTCAAGTGAAGAAGATGGTGAATATTGGGTGGCAACTGTGCCCGATCTTCCTGGTTGTATGAGTGATGGAACGACACCTAATAAAGCAATTAACAATGTGCAAGAAGCGATTGAAGCATGGATTGAACATGCTAAGGCAATTGGTCGTGATGTTCCTGAGCCTAAGTATTATAGTGGAAAATTTACAGTTAGATTACCTAAAAGTTTGCATAAAGAATTAGAGTTAAGGGCTAAAAATGACAATGTAAGCTTAAATCAAACAGTCGTACACTTATTGTCTTATGCGTTAGGGAAAACAAGTATAGTACAAGTAAAGGTGTTAGGCAGTGAAAAACAAGAGCAAAAAATCCAATCTGATCTTTCAACATTATTTCAAAATTGGGTTGATCTGCAACAATGGAAAAATTCTTCAGTAAAAATGATGGTTGTAGCAACACCCATGATGAACTCAAGAAATGATATTGAAAGTAATCAATTAGGTTATCAATTCTCTAAAGAAATAAGTAAATTTGGTACTTATTCCATTTGATAATGATGAGGTGTTTCGATAGTTATGAGTGACAGTCAAGTTAGTAATAGAGAAATTGATTGGTTTCTGGAGTTCTTTGTTAGTATTGCAAATCAAGGTGTGACGTTAGGCATAACATTGAATGTTCACGGAACTTTAATAAGTGGAAATTTGATTGGCGGCAAGGAATATTTTGAGTTGCTTTCAAAATCTTTAGTGGATTCTGGGTCAGACATGGGAAAAGCACTAGCTGCAGCAGTAGTTCAAGGCAAGGACAGATATGATCAATCAATACAAGAAGAACCAGTCAATTTTCATTACATCCATTTGAAAAATGCGAAAGTGTTTAACTCGAACAAAAATCCAATGCCTACTGATGGAATGCTGTGGAGAGGAAGATTGAATTCAGTGGATGGATTTACAATCGGAGAATTGTCTGTAGATTAGCTACCAAAATTATAATTTTATAACCGCCGTTCGATGGTTTTTTTATACCTTAAAACATCCCGCCCTTGCCGCGCCCGACCTCGACAAAACGCCGCCTGTTCCGTTCATCCTGTCAAGTTGGCGATGCGCAAGGATTTTCTCATAACACTAATTACTCATGACCACGCCATTGCGACAAATTCCGATGATGTCATACGGGCGCAAGCGTTCGATCATAGCTACACGTTGGAGAACTCTAGGTTGATCAATTACCAAATAGAAAGAGTATGCCGATTTTTGCATCACGCGTCATTTCCTAACATCATTTCATCTGTTATATCATGTGAAACAACGCACATGTTTAAGTAATTGGATGCAGTTGATCGTACAGATAGCAATGTAGCGAAGGTGATTGAAGGGACTGGACAACCGGCACTAGTGGTGGTCGAACAACCAGCTTAACCAACAGGGGTTTTAATCAGAATTTTGATGAAGCGGAGCGTGGGGGCGCTTCGTTTTTTTGTGTGGGAAACGTGCGTAAGTGTGGCAGTTTGGGTATGATGGATGATATTGATACTCGCAGGGGGCGTTTCATTTGTCTGTCCAAGCATCATTCGAACGGTGGGAACGGATTGGTGGCGTTATTTATGACATGTCGCCATCTCCCTCTTCGGAGCATCAAGCCATTTTGGTGAATTTGGTACGAGAGATTAGCACGTACCTGAAAGGCAAGACGTGTAAGTTGTTCACCTCCCCGTATGATGTATATTTGAATGGGGATGAATCTGGCGATTATGTCATTCCCGACATCACCATTGTTTGTGATCCTAACAAAATTCAGCACAAGGGTTGTGTGGGTGTGCCAGATATGGTGATCGAAATTTTGTCGCCATCCACCGCTTACAAAGATAAAACAACCAAGCTAAAGGCGTATCGAAACGCAGGGGTTCGTGAGTATTGGATTGTTGATCCGTACAATCAATTTGTAGAGGTCTACTTGTTCACAGATGAAAGCAATTCCTTTCCAATGGTTTACAACAAGGATGAGACGATTCCAGTCAGCATTTTTGGTGAGTTGGACGTTGTTATGAAAGATATTTTTGAGTAAAAAAATTAGTGAAGAAGAAAAGCGAAGCGGGATCGTTTAGGACGTGTACCTATTGTTTCATGAGATATCCCTACGTGTACTGCGAGATATGGAAAGTTTTCGGTTGTATTGAATGATTGGGACTCGTTTACCAACAACAAACCCGCTAAACTAGCGGGTTTGTTGCTTTTGATGGGGTAAACTTTAGTTGGGAATCATACAAACTTGTATATCTGATCACTTAAAACCTACCACCGCATGCGGTGTGTAAGGTGCCTCCATACTCGCGATCTCTTCCGCCGTGAGCGAAAGCGACACAGCTGCTGCCGCGTCCTCGAGATGATGCATCTTTGTCGCCCCGACAATCGGTGCCGTCACTGGTTCCTTTTGAAGCACCCAGGCAAGGGCCACCTGTGCGCGCGGCACTCCCCGCGCGGCCGCCACTTCGGCCACTTTTTCAATTACCTTGCGATCTGCATCAAACGTATGTTCGTAGAGGCTCCGCCCAAATTCATCAAGTTCTGAACGGGTGGTGACCGCCTCGTAATCGCGCGTCAGACGGCCGCGAGCAAGCGGACTCCAGGGGATGACGCCGATCCGTTCCTCCTTGCACAGCGGCAACATCTCGCGCTCCTCTTCGCGGTACAAAAGATTCACGTAGTTTTGCATGGAGACAAATCGTGTCCATTGATGTTTTTCTGCAACATGGAGCGCCTTAAGAAACTGCCAGGCATACATCGACGACGCCCCTATGTAACGCGCTTTTCCCGCTTTTACTACGTCGTGCAGGGCTTCCATCGTTTCCTCGATCGGCGTACTGTAATCCCAGCGATGGATCTGATACAGATCCACATAATCTGTTCCCAACCGTTTCAGACTGTTGTCGATCTCGCTCAAAATCGCCTTGCGCGACAGTCCCGCGCCGTTGGGTCCCTCGTGCATGCGCCCGTTTACTTTCGTCGCAATGACCACTTCATCACGCTTCGCAAAATCTTTCAGCGCCCGTCCCACGATCTCTTCGCTGGTGCCATCGGAGTAGACATTGGCCGTATCAAAAAAGTTAATGCCGAGTTCCAGTGCTCGTTTGATAAACGGTCGACTCTCTTCGTCGTCAAGTACCCAGCGGTGATTGCCGCGTTCTGGGATGCCGTAACTCATACACCCTAGACAAATTCTCGAAACTTCCAGTCCTGTATGGCCAAGCTTTACATAATCCAATTTCCATCAGTTCCTTTCCTAGCGATTCATCGTTCTGTTTTTCAGCCATTCCTGAAATTCGGTCGCCATCACGCGCTCTCCTGTGATACCGTCAGACGCTTCAGAAGCAAAGAACACGATCGGATCCGCCATTACCTGCGGCGACAGAAGCGGGACTTTGAGTTGCGACTTTAACTCTTCCGGAATCATGCCTGTTTCCGTGGCACCGCCAGGCAACAACATGTTGACCGTGACGCCATATGGCTGCAAATCGGCAGCCATGATATGAGAAAGTGATTCCACAGCAGCCCGCGATGGACCATAAGGGATGAAGCCTCTTCTTTTCATCGTCTCGTGATTCATCGTAATGTTGATGATTTTCCTCCGCCCCTGTTGTATCATCAGCGGCGCAAATTCCCTTGCCACAAGGAAGTACCCGGTCAAGTTGGTGGCAATTAAATCACGAAACCCGTCCACCGTCACTTCAAAAAAAGGGCGCGGTTCCACCATGAAGCGCGGATTCACCGTGCGCATGCCGATTCCGGCATTGTTCACAAGTACGTCCAGTCGTCCCCACTCGTTGCGCACCCATGCGACCGAATCCGATACGGACGATTCAGAACGAACATCCAGAGGCACCTCATACGCCGATAGTCCCTCAGCTCGCAACCGTGCTACCTGTTGCGTTAAGCGATCGCCACTTCTCGCCGCCAACGCCACACTGGCACCCGCTTGCAACAGCGCTTCTGCCATCGCGAGACCAAGTCCACTCGATGCTCCTGTCACTAGTGCATACACATTCCTTAAATTCGCAGAGGCCATCCACATCACCCTTTCGCACACAAACCGCTTAACCCGTATTATATTCCTTTTCAATATGGAGCAGAACGTTTTTGATGGGTAAAATTTTGGGTTTCGAATGAAGATTTCGATAATAAGGTTTGCTCTAAACACTTGACAGCCTCAGTCATTTCCGGATATCTTTCAAGGTGGTCACAAAAATTATGGTACACGTAAGATATTAGAATATCATACGAGGTACAAATGATGATTTTGTATATAAATTGATAATGATGGAGTGCTGATAATGCGTTCTTGGCAGGATGATCTTGGTCATTATGAATTCCATCGTGGGTACGGTTCGCAAGAAGACGAAGTGAATGTCTTTATACACGGGTTAGGTTTTGATATGACAACATGGGATCCCTTGTGGGAAATACTGGACCCTCAATCTAGTTGGTTGCGTTATAACCTGTATGGGCATGGAGGAAGGGACTATCAACCATTTGATAACCCGAACATACACGCGATCGATTTGGCGAATCTGCTTGATATGTTACATATCAAAACAGTTCACATCATCGGTCATGGCCTTGGTGGCAACATGGGGTTATTGTTTGCCACTATGTACCCTCAAAGAGTGCGTTCGCTAACCATCCTATCCGCTCATTTATTTTTATACGAATCGGTACGTGAAGACATTTTGGCGTATCGACGCCATTTTTCATCTTCGGATACATTAACACCGCTTGCTGAGATCATGGCACCTTTGATTTGCCAACATACAAATCATCATTCAAATATCATTGCAGCTTATGCTCAAATACAGCCCAGCGCATACTTTAATCATTTAAACAAACTAGTCGTTGATGAATATAATCGCGTAATATGTGAAAATACAAATCTTCGCACTCCTATCCTTCATATGGTCGGCGAACATGATGCGTCTTGTCCTGCGTATCTATACGGTATCGCCACGAAAATATTTATGAATTCCAGATTTTTGGTGATTCCTCATGCTTCGAATGCAGTCCATCTCGATCAGTCAGCCCAAGTAGCTGAGTTGACCAGTTCCTTTATTCAGTCATGTTCCCACGAAAACCAACAAGAATATGTGAAACCTTCCACACTCCATCAGGAGTTGGTTCAAAATTTGATTTACAACCCAGCAAAGATCAATCAAATGAGTATACAATTAATGGGGAATTTTGTTGTCAAAATAAATGGCACTGAGATCAAAGGAAATTGGAACATACGAAAGGCGCGTCAATTGTTGGCCTATCTTGTTTTTCATTCGACCGTCACACGCGATCATCTTTCGCAAGCGCTTTGGGGCGATTATGAATATCAGTCATCGCATAATTAT
Source organism: Bacillota bacterium (assembly GCA_021846145.1). The sequence goes on along the minus strand of JAJZCJ010000052.1, from coordinate 7,975 downwards.
CTTCGGGTGTCTCTAGATTACATAAAGAAATTATTGGAGAAAGAGTTTCCCAATCAAACCTTTTTTCAAATTGAACAGCAGGCCGTGACGCTAACAGGAAACATAGAGTGTGATATAGTGGAAGCTTTATATAAACTGCAGCGTTTTCTGGATGGAGATGACCTAGAACCAAATGAAAAAGAAATTCAGCGGTTGATGAATCAAATAATTCACGCCAATTTAGATTTTTTTGGTAGCGAACTTTGGTTTAAGCCTATTCAAGCAAAATTAGAGCAACGTTTGATTGCTGTTGCGAAAAAACTAGGCGATTATTTTTTTCAACGTGGTCAGTACATGTCCGCCATGCATGCATGGGAATATGGTTTGGCATTTGATGAATCCGACCCTACACTTAATGAGCGAATGCTGACCGGTATGGAATGGTTGGGGAAGAGTTCAGGAATTTAATCAAGCGGCTATTTATAGCATCTCAGCGTTGAGACTTTTTTGCAGTATCTGACTGCAAAAAAGTCTTTTATTTACTTCTTCTTTTTATACATTTAACAAAGCCTTTACAAGCACACAATGGAATCAACATAATTTACGGTTACATTCAATAAAGAAACATAATAACACACACAAAACAACAAGAGGTGTGGGATGCAAAACGTTCAGCGGCAAAAAGTGGTTTTTGTTTTGATCGACGGCTTAAGTGACATCGTCGCTCGCCATCTGCTTGGCTATATGGAAGGTATGGCAGAACAAGGAGTAGCTTTACGTACAACAGTCCGCAGTGTATTGCCAAGTTTGTCGAGGCCGTGCTATGCCAGCATGTTGACTGGACAAGAACCTGCACGTCATGGCATCACCACCAACGATCAGACACATCGCATCGAGACGACCAGTGTATTTGACATCTTGTCCAAAAGCGAACGCACCTCTGCTGTCGCAGGGTATCACTGGATGAGCGAATTGTTCAGTCGAGGTTCGTTCGATTACATTCGCGACCGCGAGCAGGATCATAATTCACAAGGTATCACGCACGGAAGGTTTTATTTTGAAGATGGATATCCAGATACACATGTCTTCGTTGATGCGGAGCGACTTAGACAGGCACATGATCCTGATTTGCTCGTGATCCATCCCATGGGTTGTGATGATGCCGGGCATCGTTTTGGTTCTGCTTCTAAAGAGTACGCCATCAGTGCAGGAAGAATGGACTTCTTGCTCGCGAAATTTGTGCCGATCTGGTGGACAAAGGGCTACCATATTATCGTGACCGCAGATCATGGCATGAATGAACATGGATTACATGGTGGTACGGAAGCGAGTGTCAGAACCACTCCATTGTACGTGCTTAGTTCACGCATAATCACAACAAGTGAAGGAGCGGAGGAGTTGAAGCAAACGCAACTAGCCAGTTTGATCTGTCAATTGCTCGATCTGGCACCTGCTGATACCATGACGCCACTGAATTCTCATTGGCAAGGACTTATAAAATCTTAAAAGATATGAAGGAGTGTAATCACGATGAAATCAAAATGGATAGTATTTGCCACATTATCAGCCTCCGTGCTAATGGTGATGGCCGAAGGGTCTGCTTTTGCTGCAGCACGTCATACGACTAGTGACAGCTTGCCGACCGTGTGGAACAAAAGTATCATCGCCAAGGCAAAAGCAGAGGGGATGATACATGGTTTTGGAATGCCAGCCAACTGGGCAAATCTTGGGAATATGTGGGCTGCCTTTAGTAAAACATACGGTATTCAATCGCAATATGTGGCCGAAGGTAACATGAGTTCAGCAGAAGAACTGCAAGCGTTCCAAAAGGAAAAAAATAATGCAATTGGGGATGTAGGCGATATCGGAATTTCCTTTGGCCCTACCGCTGTGCAAATGGGGGTAGTTGCCCCATTTAAAAATCAATATTGGAATCAAATCCCTTCTAATCTCAAAGATCCGCACGGTAACTGGGCAGCTGCCTACTATGGTGTTATTTCATTTGAGGTTAATCCTCAACTTGTTAAGCAAATTCCACATACATGGAGTGACTTGTTAAAACCCGAATACAAGGGCCTCATCGGGTTTGGCGATCCTCGCCAAGCCGCAGAACAGTTTGATGCGGTCATTGCTGCTTCCTATGCATTTGGCGGGAACGCGCAGAACATTCAGCCGGGTATCAACTTTTTCAAAAAACTTCATCAAAGCGGCAACTGGGCTGGCGCAACAGGCAGTACCGCTGCTATGAAGACGGGTCAAATCGGCATCCAAATTACCTGGAACTACTTATCTGAAGCAGATGCGCAGCAGTTCGCTGGGCGTCCGCAGATTGATACGATTGTTCCCTCTGATAGTACGGTGGCAGGCCCCTACGTTGAAGTGATCAATAAATATGCACCGCATCCCTATGCAGCTCGCTTGCTAAACAACTATTTGTTCTCCAATGCAGGACAAATTTCCTATGCACGAGGTGGGGCATACCCTGTCCGTTTGAAATACTTGAAGCTTCCTAAAACGGTAAAATTGCCACCACTAAACTTAAACAAAGTTCATTTCCTTTCTGGAAGTTTTGCAAAAGCAACCAACACCCTAAATGCGGAATGGGGTAGTCAAGTACTCGGTCAATAAGTGTTGATCAATTAGAGACGGTCATCGTCTAATGGGCGTTGGCCGTTTCACATTTAGGGGTGAATATACTACGTGCGATGGGGTTGGCTGATCTTTATACCCGTATTTCTATTCTTGCTCTTGTTCGCTATCATCCCAGCAGTTGGAATTTTACTTGTCAGCATCTATGGGAACCATGGTCTTACACTATCTTTTTACGAGCAGACTTTTACTTCGCAATATATGAACGCATTTCTGACTACTACGTTGTTGTCTCTATACAGCAGTGTCGTAGCGATGATCTGGGGATTTGCGATTACGTGGAGCGTGATGAGAACGCCTGTGGCATGGGTACAACATTTGATCACTGCGTTATCAAGTACGATGGCCAATTTTGCGGGGTTGCCGTTAGCGGTGGCTTTCATGGCGACACTTGGTACGTCAGGCATTTTGACGGTCATAATCAATCAGTTATTTCACGTGAATCTTGTGACGATGGGATGGAATATCGCATCATTTTCTGGCCTTTTCGTCGCTTATTTGTCATTTTTGACGCCTCTGTCCGTGATTTTAATGATTCCTGCGGTGGGTTCATTGTTCAAAGAATGGGAAGAGGCAGCTTATACCCTTGGCGCTCCACTCTCACTATATCTTCGTAAAGTGGCTGTTCCCGTGCTTTTTCCCAGCATGGTGAGTACGTTTGCACTGCTGTTTGCCAACGCTTTCTCCACTTATGTGACCTCATATGAATTAGCAGGTGGAAGTGTGAATCTCGTGCCTATTTTGATCGGCTATATGGTCAATGGCAATGTGAGCATGAACTTGGGTCTCGGAGATGCGTTATCTATGGAAGAAATGGTGGTTCTGGGGGGAGCCATCGTACTTTATTTTCTCGCACAACGGTTTTCGCTGCTTCATGCACGGGAAGGGGGATCACTCAATGCCAAGTAGGATCGTACAAAAAGTGATTACGATCATTTTTATCCTCCAGATGATCATTCCTGTTATTGGTCTTGTGGTGTTTAGTATCGATAACGAAGGGTTGTTTAACGTAAGTAGTTACGCGATGCTGTTTACTGATCCCACTTTTCAAATGGCGCTGGTGCGATCGGTAGTGATTTCACTGATCAGTGTAGCGCTTTCCGTGATGTTGTTGACGCCTCCGATCTGGTATGGGTTTCTATATGGGAATCGGTTACTTCGCATCATGGAAGCACTGGGCTTTCTTACATTTATCATGCCAGCCGTCGTATTGGGGCTTGCCTATGTGCAGTTTTTCAGCAATCCACCTTTCGCACTTGCGGGAACGCCTATCTTATTGCCATTTGCATTTACCTTATTTGGGATGCCCTATTACATCCAAGCGGTCTTGAATCGGCTCCGCCATGCAGACGCCAAGGTGTATCATGATGTGGCGAGAAGTTTAGGCAGTTCCAATCTACACTCACTCATGAAAGTACAGATACCGCTAATGTCTCCGGGAATTCTGATAGGTGCCGTGCTCGTTTTCAGTATTGGAATGGGTGAATTTACTATTACGCAGTTGACGACCGGCGGTTCCTATATGACGCTTCCTATTTACTTGCAAGTAGACTTCCAAAATGACCCGCTCACGGGTGCAGCCATGGCCGTTATAGCGCTTGTCATTGCCATGAGCGGCGTATTTTTAGCCTTGGGATCATTTTCAGTAAAGAAAAGGAGGGAACTTCCCCGTGTTGAGCATCGAACATCTGAGCAAGCGCTATGATACGCTTTATGCGACAAAGGATTTTAGCTTGACGGTGAATGAAGGTGAATTTGTCACGCTTTTGGGACCGAGTGGATCTGGAAAAACAACAGTGTTGCGGATGATTGCAGGGCTTGAACATCCGACCACAGGGTCAGTCCGCATCGATGGCACCGATATCACGTATTTGTCCCCGCAAAAACGCAATATTGGTGTAGTATTCCAATCGTATGCGTTGTTTCCGAATATGAACGCTTTTGATAACATTGCTTTTCCGCTAAGGGTACGAAAATGGGATTCACAGCGAGTGTTGCAACGTGTTCATGAATTACTTGATCTGGTAGGGTTACAACAACGCAGTCATCACTTGCCTCAGCAATTAAGTGGCGGGGAGCGTCAACGGGTGGCGCTGGCTAGGGCGTTAGCTTTTCATCCGCCGCTGCTTCTTCTTGACGAACCGCTATCTGCTTTGGATGCAAAAGTGCGTCAGAGTTTGCGGGAATTTTTAAAAGATATCCAAAAAGCGACTCAAGTGACCACGGTGATGGTGACACATGATCAGGAAGAAGCACTTGAACTTAGTGATCGTGTGGTGGTCATGGCGCATGGCCAAATTGAACAGGTGGGAACTCCGCTTGATGTGTACTATGCGCCACGGACTGAATTTGCTGAATATTTTATTGGTCAAATGATCGATATACCTGTCAAAGTGGTGGAAGTTAACTCAGTGGAAGGGGATAACAGCATTGCCTTATTGCGTTGGGGCACACATGATTTTTCTTGGGTAATGCCTGTTCGAAATTCGATCATTGGTCATGACCTAAGACTTCGTGTCAGACCAGAATCAATCACTGTTGTTTCTGCGCTGGATAAAAGTGCGATGAAGGGCAAGATTTTGGCAAAGGCATTTTCAGGCCCCATGACGAGAATCCGCTTGCTGGTTCATAGCGAAGAAATAGTGGTGGACGTGCTTTCCACGACTGCGGCAAGGATGGAATTGGGACAGGAGATTGGCGTGAAAATCGAAGATCCTCGCGTACCAGCATCAATCAGATCATATGTAGGGGCAGAATCTTCATGATCATTCGTGACCAGCTTCAAAAATGGGATGGGCATTCGCACACCCCTTATTGTCATCATGGAGAACGTGTTGCGTTCTCTGCTTACATAGACCAGGCTGTTAGCCATGGGTTTAGCAAATATTCGCTCACCGAGCACCCGCCATTGCCAACCAATTGGCTGGCAGATTCCGAGATGATGGATTTATTGGCGATGCCCGCTGAAGATCTATCTCCATATATTCAAGAGGCTAATCTCGTGAAGGAGCAATATTCGGATATCATTCAAATTGGCGTAGGTCTGGAACTTGATTATCTGGATGGCAAGGAAGGATTTACTAACGATATACTCACCTACTGTGACGGCCATATTGAAGAAGCGATTGTGTCGGTGCATTTTTTAGGTGGTAGGGAAGGCATGCGCTGCGTAGATTTTTCAGCAAATGATTGGCGCGATGGACTTTTACGTTATTATGGAAGTGTGGACAAAGTGGTGGATGAGTATTTCAATCAAGTGGAAGCTGCGATTCGATTTGCAGGAACGTTAGCTATCCCTACGCGAATCGGCCATTTACTGTTGATCAAAAAATTCGCGAAAGCATTACCCGTTTTTGATGAGGAACAAATACATTCGCGCTTAAAACGCATCTTGCCGCTTTTACAAACTTTGCATGTAGGAATCGATGCGAATATGTCTGGTCTACGCGTGAATACTTGTCAAGAAGCGTATGTGCCTTTCATGTTCCTGCACGAAGCCAACAGTCTAGGAATTGAAGTGGTGTATGGTTCTGACGCACATCGCCCAAACGATGTGGGGAGTCATTGGGATTGGTTTGAAAAAGCGATGAAAGGAGGCGTTCACGTTGCTGGCCGTTGAACGCATGCGAGAAATCACTAAGTTAGTTCAGGTTCACTCCTCTGTGCGAGTCGTGGATTTGGCTCAACGTTTCTTAGTCTCCGGGGAAACCATTCGCAGAGACTTGGAAATGCTCGAACGGGAAGGCTTTGTCCGGCGGGTTTACGGCGGTGCGGTTAGCAGTCAGCAAGAACCAGTACGCCTATATCGCGAACGGGAACTGCACCGTCAAGCAGAGAAACGCGCGATTGGCGCGCTTGCCAGTACGTTGGTTCAGGACGGTGATTCGTTGATCCTAGATGTAGGCACTACCGTGCGGACATTTTGTGATTTTTTAGATGATAAACAAAATCTGACCGTACTTACTCCATCGCTTCCGGTGGCGCAAGTCATGAAGCGCAGTGGCGTGCGAGTGTTGGTGACTGGAGGGGATCTTCAGGAGGATGAACCGTATTTAGTGGGAGAAAAAGCAGAAGAAATGGTACGGCATTACTACGTAAACCGCGCTTTTATCGGTGTCGGCGGGATGTCTTTTGATATTGGCCTGACCGATTTCAATGAGATGGAAGTGTCACTTCGCAAAGTCATCTTGGAACGGGCGGAGCAGGTGGTGGTGCTCGCTGATTCAAGTAAATTTGGTGTGCGTGCTTTCTCAGTGATTGCAGATATTCACCGTATGGACGTGCTAGTGACAGATGCGGACATTCACGAAGATACTCGCATGCAATTAGAGGCCATTGGTGTGGAAGTCATGGTGGCTCATGTGCCATCATCCAGTTGAATCGATCGCTACCTGAACCTGCCAGTCGTCAACCTGCCTCGTGAAGATAAATCAATTCAGTAAGGGCAGGTCTCACGAAAGTGCGAGACCTGCTACTTTACTGTCAACGACGGTACCAGTCACGCCAGATCAATTTATATACGGGCAGGAGTCTTGGTAGGTGATTTAATCCAGGAATCCACGGTACGAATGCCAACAGAACCACCAATACGAAAACGGAGTAGGCGGCCAACTGATCACCTGCGGGAGAGGTCGACCAAGGTGGAATTTGATACAACAATGTGTAGGGAGTGAGCCACCACGGACCTGGGTATGTCTGTTCGTCGTGGCTGATCCCCCATTGTTCACCCAACATATTGATCTTTCCAGCCATCTGCTTCAACGGACTGCCTTGTAAAAACAGCAAATCGTTTTGAACGTTCCATCGATACACACCCTGATTGGTCTCGGCATCTAAAACGCCGGACAGTAAGCCAGCTTGAGCAAATCGTAGTTCAGCTTGCATCATTTGCGCCACAGGGCCGTAATCTCCGCGAGGGACAACGACTTGGTTCCCTGAAACGGTTGCTTTCGACAATGCGACCCCGTAATTATTATTCCATGCCATTTGTTGTGCATAAGATGCGGATTGGTAGGTGGTTAGGGTGTTCTGGAGACTGCCATTGCCAGACGCTGTCGCGAGTTTTGCAAGTGGTGTGAGCACGAAATCGTTAGCTGTATTCACAGCATATGGCGTACCCCACCATGTCTGTGGCGAAAATCCCCCTAAAGACTGCACACCGGTAACAGTCCCATGCCAGCCGTAGTTATAAGGTGGGCCGTAGGAGGCGATAGGTTCTGAGCCGTCGATATAACCAAGCGCTGTTTGTTCAAACAGTACGGGATTCTTTGTTGCAATATCTTGATTTGTTATGGCGGGACGGTACGGCGCTCCAGCAAAACCCGCGACGATCAGTATAATGACGGTG
>JAJZCJ010000384.1 GCA_021846145.1 Bacillota bacterium | reverse complement strand
TACCCCATAAATAACTGATATAAGAAGAATTGAAAAAATACATCATCACGCCAATAATTGGTGCCATCAAGATAAAAATCCACATCGACATTCTACCTTGGGCAGTTAGTGCGCGAATCTCTCCTTTCATACGCAATCGCTCGCGAATAGTATCCGCCACTATATCTAACACCTCTGCCAAATTACCGCCTACCTGTCGCTGAATCAATATCGCATTCACAATGAGCTCGAAATCACGAGATTGAATTCGTTCCTGCGCGTGCATCAAGGCTTCTTCCACGGCGACGCCTAATGAGATCTCCTTTAAGATCTTACTAAATTCATTGCTGATTTGTCCTTTAGTTTCCTTGGAGACAGTGTCCATTGCCTGAAACAAAGAATAGCCTGCTTTTAGTGCACCAGTAGCTGACGACAACATATCGCCCAGCCCTTCTTCAAAATTCTTCATCCGCTTTGCTTTGTGAAAGTTAATGAACAACTTATACATCCCCATCAACATAAGAAGGAGTACAATAGGACCCAAAATGCTGTGCTTGATCAAAAAGACCACGATCATCAGTGAGATGATAGTGACCAAAATCACAGTCCACTCCTGCTTGGTGAATTGAATGCCCACCTGTTCAAGTTCACGTTCCATCATCTTTACAATATTCATGTGTGATTTTTTCAATTTTCGTGTCATGTTCACAGTCGCATCAGCTATCACACCTGCTGTCTGGAGCGTGTGTTCCTCACGTATCTCTAGTACCCTACGTTCCAATCGCAATTTAGCATGGAACCACTTTTTTAAAATGGCATAAGTAAATAAAAAAACTGCGAATAGTACCAACAGAAAAGTCATTTTCATCACCTGCCAAGCATGGCGTCTGTTCTAAACCATTGATGAGAGATCGGGACTCCTGCTGCCTCTATACGTTCTAGAGACCGGGGTACGATTCCCGTCGCCTTATATACACCTTGAATCGTACCATCTGGGGCCCGCCCTGTTTGTTCGAATACAAAAATGTCCTGAAGTGTGATCTGCTCCCCTTCCATTCCCAACACTTCAGTAACATGCGTCACTCGCCGTACACCATCAGCCATTCTCGCTTGTTGAATAATCAAATCAAGCGCAGAGGATATTTGCTCCCGAATGGCTCTGCTAGGCAACTCCATCCCTGCCATCATAACCATGGTTTCTAACCGCCTTAAAATATCTCTTGGTGTGTTGGCATGACCCGTCGTTAGCGAACCATCATGGCCTGTATTCATTGCTTGCAGCATATCTAACGCCTCGCCACCACGCACCTCACCTACCACAATGCGGTCAGGTCTCATACGCAGCGCATTTCTCACTAGATCTCGTATCGTGATGGCTCCTTTACCTTCCATGTTGGGAGGACGAGTTTCAAGGCTTACCAAGTGCTCCTGACGCAACTGCAATTCTGCAGCGTCCTCAATGGTAATAATGCGCTCGTCTGAGCCGATAAAATTTGAGAGAATATTTAATAGTGTCGTTTTTCCAGAACCAGTTCCACCTGAAATCATCACATTGAGACGGGCTGTGACTGCCGCTTGAAGAAATTGTGCCATCACTAGTGTCAGCGTTCCAAAATTAATCAAATCACCAATTTGAAAAGGATCCTTCGCGAATTTCCGAATCGTCAAACATGGCCCTTTTAATGCAAGCGGAGGAATAATCGCATGGACACGCGACCCATCCGGAAGACGCGCATCGACAAATGGAGTAGACTCATCAATTCGGCGACCAAGGGGGCTAACAATTTTTTCAATGATGCGCATCACATGCTCATCGTCTTTAAATTGCAATCCCGTCTTCACTAACCTGCGATTTTTTTCAATAAATACCTGATCAAACGCGATCACCATAATCTCACTCACCGCGTTATCTGCCAAAAGCGCATCTAGTGGTCCGTACCCGTGCATTTCTGAGTGAAGTTCTTGGAGCAAGGTGGCTCGTTCAGATTTGGTCAAAACGACATTTTCGGATTCTAAAAATTTATCCAACAACAAATTAACATCCACTGCTTCTTCAGTCTGTAACAGATCATCCACTAGTTTGACGTGAATTTTTGTTTTCAAGTCGTTTAATTGAGCGGATTCTATTGGCGGCGCAAAAACAGACGCTGAGTCGTCTTTCACCTCTACCATCTGCTGTGCCTGCCCATTAATGAGTTGGCGTTTATTTTCCATTCGCTTTGCAAGAGACATGGTTACTCACCTCCTTGCCCTTGGACGCCATAATTTTACCCGAGAATACAATTTCGATTTGGTGCTTCGATTTTCTTCAGCTAGTAATTTTTCGCCAAGTCGTTGAAAATCCCTAGCGGCCTTAGAATAGCGGTTATGGGTCACCACTGGAATTCCTAAGTCTGCCGCTGCACCTACCGCTAACCCGTCAAAAGCAATCGTTGCATAAAATTCGCTTTCCAATACATCGGTAGCGTGACGTTCACTTAACGTTCCTTTTTTTACTGATACATGCTTCACTTTATCTAGCGCATAACCCAGCGTCTGCAATATACTTAACATGCGACGATTATTTTTAACGCTTGCCAAATCAGCCACACTGATCATCAGCACTTGATCCGCTGCTTCCCATACTGTTAAAAAATCATCATTCATGACAGGCGAAGTGTCTACCAGTA
>JAJZCJ010000051.1 GCA_021846145.1 Bacillota bacterium | reverse complement strand
TCTTATCGCTTGTATCCGTCGGTCATTAAGACCAAAGAGCGCATGACGTACCGCGAGGTGCGAGACATCCTCACAGAAGCGAATGACGAGGTGTTAACGCGGTATCAGGAACTGATTCCTTTTTTCAAACTATTTGAAGAATTAGCGTTGGGGCTACGCAAAAAGCGCGAAGAGCGCGGGGCGATCGACTTTAATTTTACGGAAACGAAAGTCGTGGTGGACGAGCAGGGGAAGCCTCTAAAATTGGTGCAACGGGAGCGCAGCATCGCCGAGCAGATCATTGAAGAATTTATGCTGGCCGCAAATGAAACGGTGGCGGAGCATGCTAATTGGCTGGAGTTGCCTTTTTTATACCGCGTACACGAAACTCCGGCGATGGATAAATTGACTGCGCTTAATGAGTTTGTGCATAATTTTGGATACCACTTAAAGGCGGCGAGTAATATCCATCCCCGCAGTCTGCAACAACTGCTCGCGAGCGTGCAGGGCAAGCGCGAAGAGATGTTGATCAGCCGTGTGATGCTGCGATCATTAAGGCAGGCTCGCTATGCGAATGACAGCCTCGGGCATTTTGGCCTTGCTACGTCGTTCTACACTCATTTTACGTCTCCCATTCGACGCTATCCGGATTTGCAAATTCATCGAATTTTGCGGGAATGGATATTGGAAGGTCAACTTTCTCCTTTTTATCAGACCAAATGGGAAAATCAAATGCCGGAAATTGCCACTCATTGCTCTGAACGAGAACGCAATGCGACGGATGCGGAACGAGAAACGGACCTGATCAAGAAAATCGAGTACATGTTGGATCATGTCGGAGAAGAGTTTGATGGCGTGATTTCTGGGGTGACTGGATTCGGGCTGTTTGTCGAACTGGATAATTCGGTGGAGGGCATGATTCACGTTAGCTATCTGAATGACGATTATTATCATTATCATGAAAAACTGCATGCCCTGATCGGTGAGCGCACGCGCAGAGTCTTTCGCCTAGGGGATCGCTTGCGTATTCTTGTGGTTTCGGCAAGCAAGGAACAATTAACGCTTGACTTTAGCTTAGTGGCACACTTGGAAGAAATGGCGGGACGCAAGCCACATGAAGCGGTCGTGGAGAAAAAGGAACGGCCTGCGCACCACAAAAAAGGGAAAAAACATGGCAAGAAAAAGCACAAGGTAAAAGTATAGTGTAAGTCGAATTTTGCCGGGGTGACAAAGGAGAGGGGAACATCATGGCTAGGGTCTATGCGGTGGGGGAATTGTTAATTGATTTTACGGCAATGGAGGAAAATGTGTCCGTCCAGGAGGCAAAAGCGTTCGCTAAGCATCCTGGAGGGGCACCTGCCAATGCTGCGGTGGCGGTCGCGCGCTTGGGGGGGCAGTCGGCATTTGTCGGCTGTGTGGGCAACGATCCTTTTGGCGAGTTTCTGGTGGATGCGCTGCGTGCGTATCAGGTCAACGTGGATTATGTCGAGCGCACGCAGGAATCGCCGACGACATTGGCTTTTGTGGCGAGGCGAGCAGGGGAGCCGGATTATTTTTTTGTGCGAACTCCGGGGGCGGATGTATTTTTATCGGAAATAATGGCGGAGACGCTCCCTTTGACGGCAAACGATGTGGTACACATGGGTTCTAATTCACTGGCGGAAGAGCCAATTTACGCAAGTGTCCAGCGAATTGCGACGCGCATTGGCGAGGCTGGCGGATGGTTAAGCCTTGATGTCAACTTGCGTCCGGCATTTTGGAGTCAGCCGGAACTTGCAAAGGCGCGATTGGCACCGCTGTTACCGGAGGCACGACTGGTTAAGTGCAATGAAGCGGAGTTGTTGTGGTTGACTGGGGAATCAGATTTGGAGGCGGCGCTTCGTGCCATCCGAGGTCGCACGGAGGCGGTGGTCATTTGTACGCTTGGGGGAAGTGGGTCGTTGGTGAGTGCGCCGCAATGGCAGGAGCCGCTGCGTGTGGAAGGGTTTCGTGTGCAAGCGGTGGATGCGACAGGCGCAGGGGACACGTTTATTGGGGCTATTTTGTATCAATTGCAAAAAGATAGGGTACAGTCGTCAGACCTTTATGGGCTGGACGAGCAGCAGTGGACCACTTATATTCAATTTGCATCGGCTGCAGCAGCGATTAGCGTGACGCGCACGGGCGCAATGACGTCGATGCCGACACGCGCTGAGGTGTTGGCATTTATGGGTAAATAGAAAAGCCCCCCTCGCGATGGCAAGGGGGGCTGGATGTAAATTCGGTGTCTTAGGCGATAGGGCCTGCATTTTTAATGGCATCTGGGACTTCGGAAAACTTCTCGAAGTTATTGCGAAAAGCCTCTGCCAGTTGATGCGCAGCTTTGTCGTAATCAGTGCCATTGTGCCACGTGTTGCGTGGTTGCAGCACTTCGCTTGGTACGCCTGCGACGCTGACCGGAATGGCTAGTCCGAATGTCGCATCCTTGGTATACTCCGCGCGGTCTAGTTCGCCTGACAGGGCAGCTTCTACCATGGTGCGTGTATAGGAGAGCTTCATGCGCTTGCCTGTGCCGTATGCGCCGCCCGTCCAACCGGTGTTGACGAGATAGACAGTCGTGTGGTGCTTGTCAAGCTTTTCGCCCAACATGTTAGCATAAGTCACAGGATGGAGCGGCAGGAACGGCTCGCCAAAGCAGGAGGAGAAGGTCGCCTCAGGTGATGTCACACCGCGTTCGGTGCCAGCAAGTTTACTTGTGTAGCCGGATAGGAAGTGATACATCGCTTGTTCTTTGGTCAGTTTTGAAATTGGCGGTAGCACACCGGAGGCATCTGCTGTTAAAAAGATGACCACGGAGGGATGGCCGCCATTGCTTGGCAGCTTAACATTAGGTATATATTCGATGGGATACGCTGCACGGGTGTTTTCGGTCAGTTCGGCTGACTTGTAATCGGCCTCGCGCGTGTGGGTATCGACAACGACGTTCTCAAGCACAGTGCCATATTGAATGGCATTCCAGATTTGCGGTTCCTGCTCTTCGGAAAGGCCGATGCATTTGGCGTAACAGCCACCTTCAAAGTTGAACACACCATCATCGCCCCAACCGTGTTCGTCATCGCCGATCAGGCTGCGCAGCGGGTCGGCGGAAAGCGTGGTTTTGCCGGTGCCGGAGAGACCGAAAAAGAGTGCGACGTGATCGCTGTCTGTGGCTTGGTTAGCAGAGCAGTGCATTGGCAATACCTGTTTTTTGGGGAGAAAATAATTGAGAATGGTAAACACTGATTTTTTAATTTCACCAGCGTATTCTGTCCCGCCGATGAGTACAATTTTATGCGCAAGTGAAACAAAAATAAACGTATCGGAGTTCGTGCCATCGCGCTGTGGATCTGCTTTAAGAGACGGGAGGTCGATGATGGTGAATTCTGCTTGGTGATTTTCAAGCTCGTCTGCTTGTGGCCGGATGAACAGTTGATGGGCAAAAAGGCTGTGCCACGCATATTGGGTGACCACGCGAATGGGCATGCGCAGCGCATCGTCGGCACCAGCAAATCCTTGGAATACGAAGGCACCGTTCTTTTTAATGAAACTTAATGCTTCTTGGTACAAGTGTTGGAACGAGGATTCGTCAATTTTGTGATTGACTTTGCCCCAGTGTACTGTGTGCTCACTTTCACTATCCAAGACAAAAAATTTATCTTTAGGGGATCGACCTGTAAATTTGCCAGTGGTGGCACGTAACGCACCTGTGTCTGTGAGAATGGCTTCCTTACGTGCAAGTGCCATTTCCACCAGTTCTGAAGTGGACAGGTTATAATAAGTCTGTGCGGATTGAAGAATGTCATTCAAGTGGTCGGTTAGTGTATTATTAATCAATGGGATGCCTCCTGTCCCTTGCATACTCAAGTGCGTGAGTTTGATGAATCATCAAGATTAACATAGCTTTATTCTATGATTATTGCAACACATTTACGCTAGAATTCATAAATGTGACATACTATTTGGGGTGATTTGATGGCTCAGAGTGCAATTTCCGGTGAAAAAGGCATCAAAACGGTAGCACAAAACAAAAAGGCGACTCATGATTTTTTTGTTGAGGAAACCTTTGAAGCGGGCATGGTGTTGACCGGAACAGAGATCAAGTCGATTCGTATGGGTCGCGCTAATCTTAGGGATAGTTATGCCCGAGTGGAGCGAGGTGAAGTCTATTTATTCAATCTGCACATCAGCCCTTATGAGGCGGGGAATCGATTTAACCATGAACCGCTGCGCATGCGCAAGCTGTTGCTGCGGCGATCGGAGATTCGCAAGTTGATCGGATTGACGAAGGAGCAGGGCTATACGCTGGTGCCGTTGCGCCTGTATTTGCGGGGCGGATTTTGCAAAATCGAGTTGGCGATCGCAAAGGGCAAGAAAAATTACGACAAGCGACAGTCTGAGGCCAATCGTGATGCGGCGCGAGAGATTCAGCGGGCATTTCGGGAGCGGCAAAAGGGGTAAAAATTTCCTTGTATGCAAAGTGGCATGTTTGTGCTATATTATAATGTACGTCAGACTTTTGGCGTCTTCATGGGGGCGTTCTGGATTCGACGGGGATGGTTCGAGCATCAGTGGCGGGCCGTGGGGCTGCGCACACGTTAATCACGCAGGCCTAAACACAAACGCAAAAAACAAACGTAACACCTTCACAAGCAACCTCGCATTAGCTGCCTAATAAGCGCTTTGCGACGCTTTTATATCATTCTCCCATGATGATGTAGAGGCGTAACCTTAGTGGGATAGTCGGCAGCAGTGCTCGTGGGCTGTCGGCGAACCAATCGCGAGCTAGCCCGAATGCGAGCGCGTTGTCTCGCGCGCACAGGGCGAACTGACAAATGAGCGACTACGCCCGTAGAAGCGAGTGTAGCGGAGTCTCCGGACAGGGGTTCGATTCCCCTCGCCTCCATCAAATCATAGTCGAAAAACCCGCTAGTATAGCGGGTTTTTCGCTTTCAGTTGAGTTAACTTCGGGTGAAAAGCATACAAATGCATATACAACTTGAAAAAAGGTATACATTCGGGACAGTGGATTAATACAATTTGTATATTTGCATTTGGGTTGATGCTCGTTGAATGATAGGATAGGCCAGATTACTCGTACCGAAGTCGTATGTCTTGCTTACCACCGGAACGTGAGGTAAAGTCAGATACAACGTTTACGGGAGTGGATGTCCGTTGTGTGAAATCTGCTTGATTGGGTGATTTTATTTTAGGTGGATACGTTGTCCGTTTTTTCAAAGTATTCATTTGGCACTGATGATTCCGCACTTTTCTGGTACCGTAGAACCGCTAGTACCGTCATCACCGTTGAATCTTCGACATTTGAACTCCGCAGAACCGCCGGTACCGTCATCACCGTCAATTTCTCGATATTTCAGCACTGCATAGCCGTTAATACAACTAAATCCTAGGTTTTTTTTCGGTTCACAAAAATCTCAACATTCCACTTGCTTACAGCCGGGAACCAAGCTAAAGTCGGACAAACGTGTCCGGGAGTGGATGGCCATTGTGGCAAATTGCAAGGCGATTATTGACAGAAAAACTGATTGATGATTTCTATGATGAACATGGATTCATTGGGAAGCCAGCGAATACGGAAAATTTCATGGAACGGATGAAGGCTTTGTTGCCTGCCGAGCAACATGATCTGTTGTATCGCTGGGAAGCGGCGTATGCGGAGCGGTGTGGGGAAGAATTGCGGCAGTTTGCTGATTATGTGGCGGAGGTATTGATGAAGGGGCATCGCAATGAAGGAGACGGTGGGGAATGCTATAATTGAAATGTTCCCACAGACCAGACATGTTGAATGTGTAGTGTCAACACACCGTGTTGACAAATAACGGGAACGCCTAAACCTGGTTTGTGAATATTCTAATATCAAATGCATCTACAGTCTCGATACATGTGGAGTGCTGTGTGTCGCTCGTGAGAAGATCCTGATATCTCACCAGACAGGAATTGTTTTCATACCCCAGGCGGGAATTTGCCTGGGGTTGTTGTGAAC
Source organism: Bacillota bacterium (assembly GCA_021846145.1). The sequence goes on along the minus strand of JAJZCJ010000051.1, from coordinate 9,016 downwards.
ATTTCTATCTCTGGTGTTAGGCTCAAAGTTTGGACACAAGGAATCGAGAATATGAAATAAGCAAATCCGAGGTGCCTACGATGACAAAGCGGTATGATGCAGACTTTAAACTGAACACAGTGAAGTTGGTCTTGGAGGAGGGAAAAGTCGCCTCCAAATTTGCCCACAATCCCGAGATTTTCCAGAAGACCGTGTACGGCTGGATTGCCTAATACAAAAAGGATCCAAAGCATCCTTTCGTGGGTCTGAAAACTTGAAACCAGATGCGCAACACGTGACTTGGAACGATTGAACCGCGAAGTTCGAGAGGAACTTGAAATGTTAAAAAAGCGGTGCGCATCGTAACCGGAAGTAAGGTATCAAGTCATCTATGATCACCGCTTCGAATTTTCGGTTCAGAAGATGTGCAGAGTCCTAGAGGTTTATCGAAGCGGTTATTATGCCTGGCTAAGGCGGCGGTCGGACAGTGCGCGCAAACGACGTCGCAGAGACCTTACAAAGCGCATACACGAAATCTTCCTGTCCTGTCGCCGATTGTACGGGAGTCCAAAGATTACAAGGGTCTTACCGGAACAGGGCGTACGAGTGGGACAAAAGGCTTGGCTCCGACCGTGACGCAAAGGAAGCCACAAACACCGCGTTCAACTACCTGAAAGCGAGTGGCAACCAGATAAGTGGTTAACTCAGCACGACCACGAAGGATTACATTATCAACTACCAAGACTTGAATGGCATCGGAATGACGACATTTCTGACCCTCCCGACCGTGATTGCGCTTGCGTCCTGCGCTCTAGGCAAGCCAACACTTTCAAGCCTTGTCGTTCTCGGTGAAATCAGCATCAGCGGCACGATTCTCAAAGTGGAGGAACTGGCAAGCGTTCTGCGTGTCTGCCTCGATGCTGGGCGAAGAAGGTATTGATACCGATAACGTTCGCCGCCAAACTCGGCGCGGTTCCTGCAGATCTCATCGGCGCATTCAGCCTGATATTTTACACAACCCCGCAGGAAGCCGTATTTAAGGCTTTGGGCGTGTAATAAGAAGTAAATCACCTGCTATCACTATATGCTGATATACTGACGAAGGGAGGATAATCAAATGAAATCTTCAAACGCATCGGCATCCGCCTTTGGTTGGGATTTTCAAAGTAATGCGGCAATTATGCTGATGCTTAAAAACATTGAAAAAGCCTCCAAAGTTAAAGTTGAGGGACAATCAGAAGATGTCGAGATTACCTTCGCTGACGGAAAAATATTGATGTCGCAGGCAAAAGCAGTTATGACACCTGACGACTACAGTCACGTTAAAGAAAAACTGGACGATGGGCTACGGACGCTTAGCAACGCTGCAAAGATATCTGACGTTGAACAACTTGTTTTTATTACAAATTCTCCAAATCCGTTTAATGACACGACGACTATGTTTAAGTTCAGCAGCCCGCTTAACATCGTACCTTTTTCGGAACTGCCTACCGTTTGTCAGCAAGCTATTAACGATATTCGCTCCTTGAAAGGATACGATTTCGACACTGCGTTGCTGACGGTTTGCGTGATGCAGTTCCACGGTGAGAAAGATGACGAACGCTACAAAGTTCTGACGACCTTAACGACAGAATTCCTCAACCATCTCGGTGTTCACAAAATTTCGACAAGCGACTTGCTGGCACTGTGGCAACATTCCTTTGCGATCAATGCATCACAATTAACGACATCAATCACAAAAAAACGAATGATCTGGCCTGTTATAGCAATACTCTGTCAAGTAGGCGAAGACGACGCAGAACTTGAAGATTACGATGACAGCGATGTTACTGAGATTCTGCAAAAGTACAGAGGCGTTATCAACAACAACAGCGAGCGTTTTGAATTCGTTTCCTGCATTCTTAGTGATTATAACGAGTTCCACCCGGAGATGAAATCGAAAGAACGAACCAAAAATTTCATTGAGGAAAAGTGGGGGAATTATAAGAATAGCTTTGACTTAAGAAGTGCAGACTCGACCACTGAAGAGATGGTTATCCGTCTGACTGTAACTAATGTCCTAAGGAGTCGCAAGGTTATAGCGGATATAAAAGGCAAGGTGAAATTATGAGAATAGTTTCATTGCAGGTAAACGCTAATCAGTTAACCCTTTTAGGCTACAATCAGAAGGTTTTCTCGTTCGGGGAAAATGCTAATGTTATTTTTAGCACAAAAAACAGTGTCGGTAAGACAACTTTGCTGCGATTGCTGATGTACGCCTTGGGCTACCCGATTCCAAATACCCGTGGAATACGGTTTTCTGATTATGAAACCGTTTTGACGGTTATTGGCGCTAGTGATGAAAATTTCGTGCTAACCAGAAACAGGGACTACATTGAAGTGCTACACAATGGAACAGAGAAAGGATATTCACTTCCGGTTGAGCAAAATGAGTTGCACTCCTCAATATATGGTATCTCTAACCGTGAAGTGGTCGATAACCTCCTTGGCGCTTTTTACGTTGACCAAGAAAAAGGATGGACTTTACTAAACCGCGGCAAGGCGATTGGCAATATACATTTTTCGATTGAATCTTTGCTTCGCGGTCTGTCAAATCGCACCAATGACGAGTTAGCACAACGACTCGCTGTCGTTAAGCGTGAGATTCAGAAATACAAGCATATGCTTGATGTGGCAGCATATAAAGCTGAAATCAACCAGCTTGGCGAAACCGCCTTTATTGACTCTCCAGCAGATGATATTGAAAACGGGTTGGACGTCTTGTATTGCGAACGGAAACCAATTGAGGAAGAATTGAGTCGCATAAAAAGCGTAATCCGCAAGAATACGGACTTTGAAAAGTTCATTACCTCTTTTAGGTTGAGAGTAAAAGCCCCGAATGGTGACGAAGTGTCAGTCAATAAGGACACCTTAGTTGGTTATGGAGATACTGCTGATTTGCTTGTGGCAAAGCAGAAAATCTATTTTGAACAGCTTGTCGCCATTGATAGAAAGATTTCCATCCTAAAAGCACAGCAAGACAAAGAGGCAACCTTGGTCGATGTGACTACAAGCCAACAGCAGTTTGATTCTGAAATCTCAAGAATCAGTGTAGACGCTGTGGCAACCCAAAAGATAATAAATAAATTGGAAAAAGAAAGACGGGCATTAGAAGAAAGGCTGACAAAAAGCGTTAAGCATGATAATCCGCTCATCGGAGAGCTACATCAACTGATTTCGTCATATGCCGTGCGCCTCGGTTTGGACGAGAAATACGTAAGTGCAAGGAACGATTACATTTTTACCAATGACTTAAAGTCATTGTCAGGTGCGATTTTCCACAAGGTCGTGTTCGCTTTCAAGATTTCATATGTCCAGCTGATTCAACGGCACACAGGTGTTTGGTTGCCCATAATCTTAGACTCACCAAGTGGGCGCGAAGTAAGTGTGGAGAACGTCAATGAAATGATGGCTATCCTTGCCGAGGACTTTACAGACCACCAAATCGTAATAGCCTCCATTTACGACAACTACGTTTTCCCAAATAAAAACATCATTGAGTTGACGGACAGACTTTTGCCGTTTTGAAATATAAATTCGAACTCTACTATTAGAGCCTGTTCAAAAAGGTCATAAATTCGCATCAAAAACAAAAATGCACGCCCGCGAAAAATGGTAAAATGGAAGTACCACTACCACCATCAAACTTCATCGGTGTTCCTAGCATCGAGAGGGTGCCCGTCCACAGCAGCCTCAGTCATTTTCGTGCCAAAGTGAGCGCCGAGCTTTTCTACGCCATTCTCTTCGACCTCATTGCGCAAGCCCTGAAACTGAATGACTTTCTACAGCCCACACTCACCGGCATCGATTCCAGACCTGTATGGGCGAATGTCAACGGGTATAAGCATAAACGCTGCGATTGTCCGGATCGAACTCGGTGTGATTGTGAGAAAACATATTCCGATCCGGATGCCACCTGTGGCGTGCAGCGGTCGAAGGCGAATCAGAACAAGTTTTTCATTGGGTATCGCAAGCATTCGATCGTATGCCCGAGCCCGAAAGGACCTGTCGTCCTGTTCTCCATTATTCTTCCTAATGACACGGCGGATGTGAAAGTCATGCTACCGTTGATTGAGATGATGAAGAAAATCGAGGGTCTGAAGGTCGAATATCTGGTGGCGGATTTGGGGTACTTTGATGCAGAGGATCAGAAGGAAGCGTTGCTGCATCATGATGTGGCGGTGGTAACAGGCATCAAGAAAAACACGATCATTCCGGAGTATTGCTCCTCGAAAGGGAACCCAGAATGCGAACAAGGACATGCGCTCGTCTTCGATGGATTTGACAGAGATAGCCATACGGCTTGGTTCCGAGGTGATGAAGCGAGTTGCGCTGCCTGCCCGCTACAAGGTCTTTGCGACAAACAGTTTGGTTACTCATTTGAAGAAAGCCCCTTATTCCACGGACCAGTGCCCCAGGGCAGCATGGTACAGGAATCCATGATGACTTTTCGTAAACAGGTAGAGTTGGCATTTGCGCAAGAGTCCAATCGATTGACATCCGTCATGAAGCACAAGAAGGTGCCCGTTCGCGAAACCAAACGGGTAGAGAAGTGGTTCATTCTGAGAGACGCGTTTCGCCTAGTACAGCGAATGATTCAGCATGTCAGAGCGACGATACTGCCGCAAGATCACGTGGCGAACATCAAAAAACTAGAGGAAATTCAAACCGAGCAACTGTCGTTGCCGTTGGCGGGGTAACGCTCCCTCTATATCACCCAATAAGAGGAAAATAAGACCACGACACGGGATAAGTCTGTCCACCATCCACAACTGGCAAAGTGAACTGTGTAAGAAACGGTCACAACGCACCTATCACCCCTAAAATTACCAATGGTGGGGGTTCGACTGATGAATCAAGCTGTCACAAAAGAACTAGAGTCGGGCTTTTTGAACAGGCTCTATTAAGAACCCTTGAGTCCATGACTCTTCACTTCACAGGGCTTTATGACTCGTTTTATACGCTGCGAACGGTAAAATGGTGGCGAGCGTACGAACCTTGCCGTTTGGTCCGGTGTGGAGGGAGAAATCGAATCACAAGAGCGGGGAAAGCGTAAGTTTGAGTTGCGGTCGACACCGCGATGCTTACATAATGTGAGGATGGCAGAATTTCAATATTACGCACTCCACACATGTGGAGTCGGTAATATTGATGGTGCGAAAATAATGGATGAGATGTGACAGTATCGCTTCGAAAATCGCCCTTTGGGGTATTTTTCTATGTTGTGGGCAGTGCGAGAATCTATAGAGGGGAAATTAGTTCAGCGGGAGAGCGCTCGCATGGAATGCAAGAGGTCAGCGGTTAGATCCCGCTAGTCTCCACCAACACCTAGCACAAACGGCAGAGATACTGTTTTTTTGTTGTAATTATTTATAAACTGGCATTCCCGCAACTGGGAGCTGAAGGTGATATACTATTGAAGATATGTATTTTCGGGAGAAATGTCGATTAAGCATAAAGAACAGTTATGATAAAGATATAGATAGGAGCAAGACAGATGTTAACAGGAGAAATTCGAAATAAAATTGATAAAATATGGTCAGATATATGGGCAGGCGGTATCAGTAACCCATTAACCGTTATAGAACAGCTTACATACTTGATGTTTATTCGTTCCCTCGATGAAAAGGAACTGGAAAACGAGAGCTTAGAGGCTTTAAATGGTGAAGTAATGCCGAAAATCTTCCCACAGGATGAAGATGGACAGGCAATGCGTTGGAGCAAATTTAAAACAAAAGATTCCCGAATTATATATGATATTGTTGGCACGAAGGTGTTTCCATTTATTAAAGCTATGAACGGAGCGAATACGACTGCCTTTTCGCGGTATATGCAAGATGCCATGTTTTTAGTCCCAACACCGCAAGTATTGCAGAAGATGATTACAGGCCTTGATGAGCTGTATGAACACGATATTAAAGACTTGGATATGCAGGGCGACCTGTACGAGTATATGCTGGGTAAACTGGCTTCCGCTGGACAAAACGGTCAATTTAGAACACCAAAACATATCCGCGATATGATGGTTCGTCTGCTTGCACCAACACCAAATGATAAGATTTGTGATCCGGCATGCGGTACGGCGGGATTTCTTGTTTCTTCTGCTGAATATATAAGAGAAAACTTTGAGTCAGAGATGACAAGCGATCAGTGGGAGCATTTCGCAGGGGAGATGTTCTCAGGTTTTGATACGGATCGAACGATGCTTCGGCTTTCTGCTATGAATCTAATGCTCCATTCGATTACGCAGCCTCATATTGATTATGTGGACAGTGTATCTAAGCAGAACAATAATTCTTCCGTATATGATATTGTACTGGCTAATCCTCCATTTACAGGTACAGTTGATGCCGAGAGTATTCACGATAATCTTAAGACAGTCTGCGATACCAAAAAGACTGAGCTTTTGTTTGTTGCTCTCTTTTTGCGGATTCTTCGTAAAGGCGGACGCTGCGCTTGTATCGTGCCAGATGGTGTTTTGTTTGGTTCTACTAAGGCACATAAGTCCCTCCGCAAAGAACTGGTAGAAAATCATCAGTTGCAAGCCGTTATCTCCATGCCTAGCGGTGTTTTTAAGCCGTATGCAGGTGTGAGCACAGCCGTTCTTGTTTTTACCAAGACCGGTGCAGGCGGCACCGATGAGGTTTGGTTTTATGATATGAAATCCGACGGTTTTTCTTTGGACGATAAACGTTCCCCTATTGGGACTAATGATATTCCCGACATAATTGCTCGTTTCCATAACCTTGAAGGCGAGGCTGACCGCAAGCCAACCGAGCCGAGTTTCTTGGTGAATAAGTCTGCGATTGTAGCCAATGATTATGATTTGTCGATCAATAGATATAAAGAAGTTGTATACGACAAGGTGGAATATGATGCGCCTGCGGTGATCATGGGACGCCTTGATGCGCTAAACCTTGATATTGCTTCCAAGATGGAGGAATTGAGGGGGCTTCTTGGTGAGTAAGTGGGAAATGGCTTCATTAAAAAATGTTACAACATTAATGACTGACGGTGATTGGGTCGAGTCAAAAGACCAATCTGTAGAAGGCATAAGATTAGTTCAAACTGGTAATATTGGCGAAGGTGAATACTTAGATAAATCAAAAAATGCTAAATATATTAGTGACAAGACATTTGTTCGCTTGAATTGTACAGAAGTCTTCGAGGGTGATGTTTTAGTTTCACGGTTACCGGCACCCGTTGGTAGAGCATGTATCCTTCCCCAGTGTAGTACAAGAATGATTACAACTGTAGACTGTACTATTATGCGGTTTGATGAAGCACAATGTATACTTGGGTTTTTTGTGTATTTTTCTATGTCTCCTAATTATCTATTTCAAGTGACAAAGCATCTTGCTGGTTCTACAAGAGTACGTATAAGCCGAAAAAACTTAGAAACAGTAGTTATTCCTCTCCCACCGCTCGAAACACAAAAGCAAATTGCCAAAACATTAGACACAGCCGCAGAACTGCTTGCCATGCGCAAACAGCAGCTTGCAGAGCTAGATAACCTTATCAAATCCACCTTTAACGATATGTTTGGCGATCCTGTTGCAAATGAAAAGGGATGGAATTTGAAACCTATTAGAGATTTTTCGGTTGTAAAAATAGGCCCATTCGGTAGTTTGCTTCACGTAGAGGATTATATAGAGGGCGGATTCCCACTTGTCAATCCATCACACATAATTGGTGACAAAATAGTACCGGATACGAGGTTGACACTGAGTGGTGAAAAATTTAAAGAACTCAAAAGCTATATAATGAAAAAGGGTGACATAGTCGTTGGACGTAGAGGCGAAATCGGACGTTGTGCAGTAGTTGATGACGAAGGGTTTTTATGTGGAACAGGAAGTATGTTTATAAGAATTGAAAATGACTATTTGCCAATGTTGCTACAACGCATTATTTCATCAAATTCAATGCGAGCTAGATTAGAACATCAATCGGTTGGTGTAACAATGAAGAATTTGAACGCAGCTACTATTTCGAGTTTGGTGGTTCCTATTATTCCCCTCCATCTTCAAATCCAGTACGCCGATATCGTAACTAAAATCGAACAACAAAAAGCCCTTGTGAAAAAGGCCATTGACGAAACGCAGTACCTCTTTGACAGCTTGATAAGCGAGTATTTCGAGTAAATAAATGATGTTCATTGTGAGGTGAACGTAATGTCTGCAAACTTTGGATTCTTACAGGGACAATCAGAATATACGTTGTTTGCCAATGCCTGCATTGAAGCGGAGCGGGTGCTTGCAACCTCTCCTGCAATGGCGGCGGTGGGCAGCCGCAAGGCCTTTGAGCTTGCGGTGAAATGGGTGTATGCCGCGGATAACACCATCACCATGCCCTATAAGGACAATTTGCAGGCATTAATTCATGAACCCTCTTTCAAATTCGCAATGGAGAACCAGACATGGGGCAAGCTGCCCTATATCATCAAGTTGGGGAACCTTGCGGTACATACGGATAAAGCCATCAGCCGAAGTGATGCTGTTCTTTCTGTTTCCGCTTTGTTTGAATTTGTACAGTGGCTTGATTATTGCTACGGCGTTAGCTATGAAGAACGCCATTTTGCAGAAGAGAATATTCCTGCCGACAAGGTAGTTCTTGACGAAACAAAGATCAAAGAAAAAGATAGCTTAATTGAACAGAAAGATTCCGAAATAGAAGCATTACGTGCCAAGATCGCTTCCATGAGTGATCGACTTACTGCTGACAAAGAGCTGCATAAGGAAGAACGCCATTTTAAACCTGAGGATATATCTGAGTTTCGTACTCGTAAAAAATATATCGATGTGGACTTGAAGCTGCTTGGCTGGATATTCGGCGATGATGTGCGAGAAGAAGTAGAGCTTTACGGCATGCCTAATCATGAGGAGAAAGGCTATGCCGATTATGTGCTTTACGGCAAAGATGGATTACCCCTTGCGATCATTGAAGCGAAGCGCACCTCCAAAGATGCGAAGATCGGAACCCATCAGGCAAAGCTGTATGC
>JAJZCJ010000383.1 GCA_021846145.1 Bacillota bacterium | reverse complement strand
AGAAAAGTCAGTCATCACACCACTGCCGTAAAATACCAGTCCCATAAGAAATACCAGCAGCAAAGCAAATGACAAGGAAGAGACAAACAACTGCCTAGTTCTCCACTCGATGCGCAGATCTTTGCCCACCATCGCTATCAACACACGAAAAAAATTCACTTGGAATCTCCTTTAACGTTGACTCAACCTACCCTGAACCAGCTTCACCGTCCTGACCGACAATTCGCGAATTGGAGCTACTTCGTGACTCACCAGAAGAATGCTTGTCCCTGCAGATTGCAATGATTGTAGCAAGGCTGTCAACCGCAGGCTATTAGCCTCATCCAGCCCGTCATAAGGCTCATCAAGAAACAGCAACTCAGGTTGATGCAGACATGCCCGCGCGATAGCGAGGCGCTGCTTCATCCCTTTAGAAAACGCCTTGACTAGTACATGGCGATCGCGATGTAACCTGACCCTTTCCAACCACTCACTGACCAATTGTCGCTCATTGGCAAGCCCATATAATTTTGCATAATAATAAAGGTTCTCTTGCGCGGTAAGTTCGCCATACAAAAAAGAGGCATCAAGTAAGACGCCAACGCGCGCGCGCAACGACGAGGACATAGGGGAACCAAACCAACGAACTACCCCTTTTGAAGGTGATGTCATCCCTGCGGCCACTTTTAAAAGCGTCGTTTTGCCACTGCCATTTGGCCCTACCAACCAGACGATTTCCCCTGCGTCCAGGGTCAATTCCGCCCCGCTAAGCACCGAACGGTGACCCATTGTTTTTTGAATGTCTTGGAGTTCAAGGATGTGATTCATGACTTCTGTCCTTGCCTAAGCGATGTTTCCAACTGTAGCGCGCGTTGCTTCATGCGATCACGTTTCAAGTGATAATCGGACTCCTGCACCTCACCTAAGGCATACGCGGATTCAAGGTCTGCCCAACTCTCCATGAGCGCCGCCTTTTGTTTGCGAAGCACTGATATTTGACCGCTACCACGCGTCTTACTACCTCTTTGAATAGAGATAATGCCGATGCTAAGGATCAATGCCACTAACAATAAATTGCCAACGGCTTCAAAGTCAGCAACACGCGGTCCATAGGAACTCAGCACAGGAACATTGGGCAATGGCGAAGCCTGTCTTCCATTAGCCGTCGGCAACAAGGCAATGGATACTGACCATGGTGAACCCGCAGGAATTTCCAGCTTAGTAAACTGGCGAAAAGCATGTGTCCCGGAAATAATAGATGCTGAGTCTGTCTGAAATCCGCCTTGCGAAGAAGCAGTCAACGAACCTTCTGGTATCAAAAAAAACAGTTTTCGCACAGGCATATTTTCCTGCCACGTTAGTTCTGTCCCATTTTGATTAAGAGGGGCGCTAAATTCTACGGCCAACGTGGTCAGTCCATGCGCTTTGACTATAAAGTGCAGTTGTCCTGCTGCATTAATGCTGATTTTTTTAATGGAACCTGCCACCACACGATCGTGCTGAACCCCCACAGGCAGGTTGTAGACGACCGCCCTAGCCGCTCCGATATTTTGAATATTCACAGACAGCAACACTTGAAGTGTATTGCCTTTTTGGGAGGGAACCGCAAGCACCTGCTCGCTCTCCACATACAGTGAGTTGCCACTTACCTGCTGTGCCAACGTAAACGGTGCAACAAACAGACCCTGAATGAACACCAAGGCAAGCGCGACAGTGAACCTCCACCATGAATTCATGTCAATTCGCGCCTCCTTGCCAAGATGTTTTGCAGCTCAATTTCGAGTGCTTGTTCAAGTTCAGTGTGGGTCATTATCTCGTCTGGCGCACGCGTTGCCTCCATGAGAGGTATGCTACGAAGCTGTTGGTATTCTTCGTCCGTGATTTTCCCCATGTGCCAGTCATACTCCAAATCACGCAGATCCTTATAAAATCTGTCCTTTTCTTCTTCGCGCTCCAGAGTGTCATCGCCTAGTCGCAATCTACGTTCTGGCCATAAGCTAAACAACGTGCCAAGAATATATAGATAACCACCATCCCAGATCAAACTCACAAGCGGGTTTATGTGAATTTCAAAGAGCGCTTCCCCGGTTTGATAGTCAGCACCATCAAGCACCGCATACAAATCAGTCAACGTCGTACTGTAAAGACCGATATTGGTCGAAGGCGAATCTCCATTTTCAAAAAAGGACACACTAGGCTTAAGCACGCCGAGCAACTGACCCGTCGTCGCATTTTTCACGAGCAGAGAGCCGACAAGCAGCACCTGACCTGTTTGATGCTGTGTATTTAGTCCGTGATACTGAAATTCATAATTCCCCAAATCCACTGTCTGTCCTTGTTTCATGCTGATGGTCACTTGTTTGGCATACCCACCAGACCCGGCAAACCCAATCACCATCAACACGACCGCAATATGCACAATATAACCGCCGTAGCGTCTACGATTTTTAGTGACGAGTCGCCACAACGAGATCCAAAAACCTTCATTGGTAATTTCCCTGCGCGCCTGAATCCCCATTAAGAATTCCTGCAAGATTACCGCAAGCACAAACACTGCTGCCACAAAGGAAAAAAGCGACAGCCAACCTTGATAGGCATAAATCCGCAACACCACGCCGATGATCACTGCAGCTATTGCAGGAAAACGCAATAGCCTTGCAGTCCGATGTAGGCTTGCCTTACGCCAAGCCAAAATCGGCCC
>JAJZCJ010000050.1 GCA_021846145.1 Bacillota bacterium | reverse complement strand
AGGTGGCTTCCAGTATTGTGCAGCCGACGCTGCAACATTTGAACGGTGTGGCGACGGTTAATTTAGCTGGAAATTTGACGAGGCAAATTAATGTCTGGGTCGATCCTGCCAAGTTGAATTTTTACAACCTGTCGATTAGTCAGGTGGTGGCTGCCCTCCAAGCGGACAACGCCTCAACAGACGCGGGGCAAGTACAAAAAGGGTCATTGCTAGTGCCTTTGCATATTTATGGACAATTCTCTTCTCCTAGTGATTTGTTAAAGGTGCCTATTCCGATTGCACAAGGAGGGACAATCCCTTTAAGTCAAGTGGCAACGGTGCAAGATGGGTACAAAGATGTCACATTAGTTTCCACCGTGAATAATCATCCAGCGGTATCGTTGACGATTACGCAGGCGACAGGTGCCAATACGGTACAGGTGTCCAATGAAGTACATCAAGCCGTCGCATCATTGCAATCTCAGTTGCCACCTGCTGTTCATTTGACGGTGTTGAATGATTCGGCGCAGATGATTCGCGACACGCTTTCGACCACGGAGACACACACGTTGCTGGGCTTTGTCTTTGGTATTTTGGTGATGTTGCTGATTTTGCGCAGTCTCCGCACGACACTGGTGATCGCGGTGGCAATACCGATTGCTATTTTGTCTACCTTTATGATGATGTACTTTGCTGGATTTTCACTGAATTCCATTACCTTAGGCGGATTAGCCGTCGGACTGGGGTCACTGGTTGACTTTTCGATTGTCGTACTTGAAAGTATTTTTCGGGCGCGACAAACAGGGCTAAATCCAGTGGAAGCAGCGCAAAAAGGGACAGCAGAGGTGAGCCTCGCCGTGTTTGCTGCTGCGATGGCACAAATTTCGGTGTTTGCGCCGTCTATTTTTGTGCCAGGGGTTGCGGGACAGTTCTTTAAGCCGCTCTCGCTAACCGTTAGCTTTTCTCATATTGCTGCACTATTTGTGGCGCTAACGTTGACACCGATGCTTGCTTCTCGGCTATTAAAAGGAAAACGTTTTGAAATGGCCGACACAATCCCAGGAGTCACGGCACCATTTCGCTTGTGGGCACCTTTTGATTGGTTTGGCCGAGGCATGCATGATCTGAATCGGTTTTACCGATGGATCCTCAGCTGGAGCTTAAATCATCGCAAAACCATCATTTCTAGTTCTGTGGTGATGCTGGTGGCGAGTTTTTTCCTTGTGCCATTGATTGGATTTGAATTGGCCCCTAGTGTGGGTAATGGTCAGTTGTCGATTGCGGTCACGCTCGCAGATGGAACTAATTTACAAAACACGCAATCACTTGTCCGAAAAATAGAAGGATTAGCGCGCAAAGACATGTCGGGTTTGGAGACTGCGTATGCACAAGTGGGGAGTTCGGGAGGATTCGCGGCGGGAGCGCAGACGAATCAGGCGACGATGACGTTGGTATTTCCCAATACGATGACCGATCTTCAACTCCAGCAGTATGCCAACCAATTCCAAACTGTCGCTGATGGAATTCCTGGCGCGCAGATTCTCGTCACACCTGGTTCGGCCAATAGTGGGCCTGGTTCTTCGGGCATACAGGTGCAGGTGCAAGGGCCTGATTTGAACACCTTGGCACTGCTCAGTCAGCAGGTGGCTACGATTATGGCAAAGACACCTGGTTTAGAATATATCGACAATCAGTTGTCTACAGGCATCCCAGATTATCAGTTGAACATCCACCAACAAGCGTTAGCTCAATATCATTTAACGGAACAGCAGGTGGAGTCTACTTTGCGCACGGCGTATCAGGGAACCAATGCCTCAACTTATCATCAGGGCAATTCTCAATATGATATTGTGGTTCGTCTTCCTAAAGCGTATTCGCAAAATTTTAGCAACTGGGAATCTATTTTGATTAGCAATAGTCAAGGGCAACTCGTGCCGTTGGGTCAAATTGCCACGCTCACGGTTTCCCAAGAACCGCCGAGCGTGTCACACGTGAATGGTGTTCGGGTGGTCACGGTGAGTGCCACACCGTATGGAGTGACTGCTGGGCGGTTGCAAGGGGAACTGTCGAAGGAATTTAAGAAAATGAACATTCCGAAAGGGTACTATGTGGGATTTGGACAAAATGGCGCATTTTTGATGACCGCGTTAGTCGATCTGGGACTGGCCGTTGTGTTTTCGATTTTCCTCTTATACATGGTGATGGCAAGTTTGTTTGAGTCAATTTTGACGCCATTTGTGATTATGTTCTCCTTGCCACCTACGTTTATTGGCGCGGCATTGGGATTGTTTTTGACCCATCGCTCCTTGAATATTGACTCGGCCATCGGGTTGATTATGGTGATTGGTTTGATCGCCAACAACGCGATTGTGTTGGTGGACTATGCGAATCAGGTGCGCCGTTCCGGACTGACGCTACGCGATGCGTTGCTGACGGCAGGGCCGATTCGTTTGCGACCCATTTTAATGTCAACGTTGACCACCGTCCTAGCCATGATGCCATTGGTGATCGGCGGAGGGACGGGCAGCGCCACGTTAGCTTCGATGGCCACTGTGATCGCCTTTGGGTTATTGTTCTCGACGTTGATCACACTCGTGCTCGTACCGGTCATGTATTTGACCATGGATCTGTGGCTAGGACGTTGGCAGCGGCGATTGCGACGGTGGTTCAAACGGACACCCGTGGAGACCACGTTAGCTCAATAATGACGGTGCTGACTAGTTCAATTAGTGCTGCCTACCATGATAAACCAGGCCGTCTGATCATAAAACTTGCGCACGTTCGGGTCTGTCGATTGTTCAGCATCTAGTAGCAACTTTGATCCGTCGTAATACGCGTGGGAGACAAGATTGCCGCCAAATGAATTGTTGCTCAGCGTTTGCAAAAAAGTCTGATAGAGTGGTTCGGTCGCACTATTTAGATTCGTTAACTCTACTTCCATGCCCATCCCGTACTGACTCGCCTCGCTCATCGTGTTGGTGATGCGAGATACCGTGGCATTGGCACCTTGTTCAATGTAATTAGATTGTATCCAAGCGGCGTTAAAGCCTAGCTTACTCCATTCATTGCTCCCGCTTGCCCCATAAAAGGGAATCCAGAAAAGCGGCAAATTATTTTGCTTTGCAATGCCCTCGGCCGTGGTTAACAGTTCTTTTTCGGCGGGGGCATTCACTTTGTACTGTTCCTCATCCCAGTAAAGGCCGACGAGTTGCAAGTTTTGGTAATTGGCAGCCTTCCACTTACTTAATAACGTGGAGATATACCAGTTGAGTGCGGTGGTTCTTGAATTAATGGCATCGGGATCGGCGGTGGTGCCACCAAAGTTGATTTTCTGCCCGTTGATGGTGCCAAACGCTTTTGCCCCATAGGGAAGATAAGGGATGGTCAGCACCACTTTTTCTTTATACCCTGTGCGGTTGAGGGTTTGATTGGTGGTCGCCACTTCTTGATTGAGCGCCCCAAGCTGTGTGTTGGCGGAAAATAAATCATTCAGGTATCTCGTCCAATAGGCTTGTGTATCGATGGCGTTACTGTAGGGAAGAAACAGCATCGTATCAAACAGCGGGGCGTCCATATAACCGGAATCATTGACATACCCTAGCATCGGGCCAAAGTCAGCCGCCGACCATGTTCCCAAATTTTTATACTGTCCTGTCTGCACCAACAACATGTTGTGAATGCCGTAGGCGTTGAGTGAATTGGGTGTGAGCGCTCCTGTTCCCGTACTTTGCGAGGGGGCAGAGGGTTGGGAGGAACCCACCAGTTTGTAGCCAAGGGAATTCAGCCCCTGACCCGTTGCCGTTGTACTGCCATATACATGCAGGTTGTTAATAAATACCCAAACAGATACTGGTATTTCGATTTGTATCTCATTAGCTGTAAAGCCAGGGCTGTTGAAAGTGAACGTCTGTGTACTAATCGGTTGTCGATTGGTAGGTAGCGAACTTGGTGTGGCTGTCGAGGCTTGCGCACCTAGTGAATACCACTGCCCGTAAGAAGCGGCTTGATAATTCACTTGTTTGGGAAAATAAATCCCTTTCACCGGATCCTGCTCGACGGTAAACTGAATTTTCGTGACATCTACATATTGTGGAAATTGCAACGTGATATAGCGTCCACCTTGACGACAGAATCCTGTCCACCCCGTATCGCTAGTCAGCGGGCTTTGATACGGTTGTTCTAAATTTGCAAAAACCGGATCGCTCTGACCTGCCACGGTGGTGGTGATGGTCGCAAGGTTGGTCACATCTTGTGTCGGTGTGGACGTTGTATCGGCAAAAACTGCGGGACTGGCAATTGCCAGTAGAATCGAAGTAGAGGTGAAAATACTGGCTAATAAAATGATAGGCTGTTGTCTCATGATTGTCTATGTGTGAAAAGCCAATTATTGGCGCAGGCTTCTCCAAAACCTCCCTATGCTTTTTTTATCCCCATTATGATAGTTCATGTTTTACGACATCGTCAAATGGCATGTTGATAAGAAAATCGCCATATTTACAGGGTAATTCAAGAAAATGATGGTTCAATGGCGATATCTAGTGAACTAGTGATAAGGAGCATGATGGTAGTGAGCGTATCGACTGCAACGGGTACTGAATTGATCGCACCAAAATTAAAAAAATCAAAACGCAAGTGGATTTTCGGCGGAATTGCAGTGGTGGTGGTACTCGGAATTGGCATCCCAACAGTGCTCGCGCAAATGCAAACGAGCAATACTGTATCGCCAGCGAACATTTACAAGGTGGGGTACGGGCAAGTGGTGCAATACATTGGGACAAGTGGGTCGGTGGAGATTCCTAACCAAGTGAACTTGCAATTCCAGTCGGGCAGTCAATCGGCCAGTGGCCCAAGTGGGCAGTTAACTAGTCTTCCGATTACGGTAGGCCAAGTCGTGAAGGCGGGGCAGGTACTGGCGACGGTGAATCCAGCATCGGCGAAGTTACAGGTAATACAGGCGCAATCAAGCGTGGCACAGTCTCAAGGCAATTTGGCGTCTGCACAAGCTGCGCTGACTAAAGATCTCCAAGGTACCACGCAAAGCCAAATCACGCAGGATAAAATTTCCGTACAAAAGGCGCAGCAGACGTTGGCAGCCGCCAAGCTACAGTATCAAGGCCAACTGGCGGTGTACAATGACCGCACAGCGGCAAAACAACAAGTGACAGATGCTGAGAATACGTTGAAAATGGCGCAACAACAGGCGCAAAATACGGTCAGCAACCAACAGTCGATACAGTCGGCGCAGCAAAAAATCACGTCGGATCAGTCGACGATTACGGCTGCACAATTGACCTTGAAAACCGATCAGCAGACGCTTGCAAATGACCAGCAGACACTTGCTACCGACCAGCAGACACAGACGCAGGATCAGGCGCAGTATGGGACGGTAACGGCGGCTCAGGTGCAAAAAGCATATCAGCAATATCAAAGCGAAGAACAACTGTCGATCAACTGGCAAAATAGCGCCTTTTCCGGCAGCAATCCCTACTCGACACCCGCTAGCACTGCAAATAGCAATTATCAATTGTTGAACACTGAATATACCGCGTTGCAGGGTGATCAGACCAAGGTGACTGGTGATCAAAATACAGTCACCAAAGATCAGAACAACGTGGCAAAAGACCAGACGGCGATCACGGCGGATCAAAACCAGTTAGTGGCAGATCAGGCTGCACTTACGAATGCTCAATCTTCTTCGAATTATTCAAGCCAGCAGACGCAGTTACAAATTAAGCAAGATGAGCAGGCGGTGCAGGCGGCACTTCTCACCTACAATGATCGCACCACTGCCCAGCAGTCGCTCGTTAGTGCAAAAATAGCGATTGCACAGGATCAGATTGGCTTAAAAAGCGCCGAAGCCACGCTGCAAGCAGACTTGCAACCGACAGACGCGGCGACGATTCAAGCGGCTCGTGCGTCCGTATCAAACGCACAGGCCGCGCTAAAATCCACGGAGGCACAGTTGCAGTCGGCACAATTGACCGAACAAGAGACGGTGCTAAGAGCCCCGATTGACGGGATCATCACCGCGCTAGATGTGGCGAATGGGTCGCCGATCAGCGGTACCACTGTGGTGGCCACGATGGAGGCGAACACGAAGAGCGAATCATTGGTTCAACTGACGGTCAGCGAATCGCAAGTTGAATCTGTCAAGGTCGGGGAGCCATTGACGCTGACGGTCGATGCATTGCCAAACGTCACGTTTAACGGCAAGATCATGCAGGTGTACCCCGTCCCCACGACGACAAGTAACGTTACTAATTACACGGTGATCGCCAACGTTGACAATTCATCGGGTGATCTCAAACCGGGCATGTCGGTCAACGTGGAAATTCAGGTGGCTAATAAGTCACATGTGCTGACGGTGCCAGCCATCTCACTGGTGCAACAGGGATCGATGGAAGGCGTGTACGTGGTTGGCAATCGGTCCACGACAGGCTTTGGCAGCGCGGCGAGTGGCTTTGTGCATAAGCGCCATGGAACGAAAACCGGATCGAAGTCAACGGGTGGGGTTAGCGGTAGTAGTGGTACCAGCAATGGCGGATTTAGCAGTATTAGTAGCTCAAGCGGCAGTTCGAGCGTTGCGTCGAGCAGTTCATTGCCAAAAGGCGTGTATTTCCAATCCGTTCAGATCGGCCTTTTCGGTACCACCAATGTCGAAGTGACACAAGGGCTGTCTGCAGGCGAATCGATTATGCTGATTCCACCGGGTAGCGCCGCACAGTCGGGAAGTAGCAACGGTCCTTCTGGTACTGGCATGGCCTTGCGCGCGGCAAGGAGAGGCGGTAAGGGCTAATGGGAGCGCTGATTGAAATGCAAAACCTAGTTCGCAATTATGAGCTTGGTGGTCAGCTCATCCATGCGCTAAGTGGCATTAATCTCACCATTAATAAAGGTGAGTACGTGGCGATTATGGGACCATCAGGGTCTGGGAAATCTACCGCCATGAACATGATTGGGTGTCTCGATAAGGCGAGTTCGGGCACCTATATTATTGATGGATTTGATGTGAGTACGCTGTCTGATGATCAGTTGGCCGCATTGCGCAATCTCAAGATTGGGTTTGTGTTTCAGAGCTTTAACTTGCTCGCTCGTTCGTCGGCGTTGGAAAATGTAGAATTGCCTATGCTCTATGCGGGGGTGCCTCTGAAAGAGCGCAAGCGGCGAGCGATGGAGGCATTGGAATTAGTGGGACTAGGCGAACGCATGCATAATCGGCCTAGTCAGTTGTCAGGAGGCCAGCAACAACGCGTATCGATCGCGCGGGCGTTAGTCAATAACCCTGTGTTGATTCTGGCGGATGAACCGACGGGCGCGTTAGATAGCCATACGACCGAAGACATCTTGGGATTGTTTGAACAATTGCACGCGCAGGGCAATACATTGGTGGTGGTCACGCATGAGGACGAGGTGGGAAAGCACGCGAAGCGGATTATTCGGTTTCGGGACGGTTATGTGGAATTGGATCAACCCACTCCTGAGTATTTTGCACGAAGGAGGTCATCGTTGTGATTTGGTTGGAGACCCTTCGTGTCTCATGGAATAGCATACGTACCAATAAAATGCGTTCATTTTTGACGATGCTTGGCATCATTATTGGTGTCATCGCGGTGATTGCAAGTTTTGGGGTGGGCGTCGGAGCCTCGGATATGATCACTAAACAAATTGAAACATTAGGCTCCAATATTCTCATGGTGATGCCAGGGTCGACCGCTTCTGGTGGAATCAACCATGGATTTGGTAGCGCGTCCACGCTGACCTATGCCAACGTGCAGCAAATATTGGCGCAAGATCCAGCTGTATCTGCCGCCTCCGCAGTGGAATCCACGAATGCGCAGATTGTGTACGGTGCCAATAACACGAATACCTCTGTCCAAGGAGTGGATGTTGCTTATCCGGTGATCAAAAACATTTCCATTGCGCAGGGACGTTTTTTCCAGACGCTAGAGGAAACACAAGGAGCTGCCGTAGCGGTGTTGGGAAGTCAAATTGAACAAACGTTGTTTACTGGCACCAGCGTTAATCCGGTGGGGCAGACGATTGACATCAACGGCATTCCGTTTACGGTGATTGGCGTCGAGGCGTCACAAGGAGCCAGCGGTTTTCAAAATCCGGACAACTCGATCACGATTCCGATCACGACGATGATGAACCTGTTTACAGGGGGACAGAGTATCAACACGCTGGTGGTGTCGGCCACCTCGCCTAACACCATGAATCAGGCTCAGCAGCAAATTGAGTCGACCCTGCGTGTGGCTCATCAACTCGCACCAGGCGTGTCGGATGACTTTTCGATCGTGAATCAGGCGACGATTTTGAGTGCGCTTGGCTCGGTGACGACGATTTTGACCGCCTTGCTGGGTAGCATTTCGGCTATTTCGCTGCTGGTCGGTGGAATCGGCATCATGAATATTATGTTGGTGTCGGTGACAGAACGCACGCGTGAAATTGGTATTCGCAAAGCGATCGGTGCTACGCGCTCGAACATTCTCAGCCAATTTTTGATGGAATCGCTTGTCCTTAGCTTAGGCGGAGCCATCGCGGGGCTGATCATTGGCGCGGTACTCGTGGATGCCGTCGCGATGATGATGAAACTAAGCAATCTCGTGTCACCACTGGCAGTGATTGTCTCCGTTGTATTTTCGGTGGGAATTGGAATTATCTTTGGCGTGTACCCTGCGCGTAAGGCGGCGCAATTAAATCCGATAGACGCGCTCAGGTATGAATAGGGACTAGCTACTCAGTCGGTGGTGTCGTTATAATTGTCTGCCCCACACATGACCATTGGTATGTGTGGGGCAGACAATTATGTATGGTGGTAAAAAAAACAGTGGTAAAAAAAACACTTGAAATTATTGTGATCTATACAGTATAATTCGAACGAACGCTGACGCAAGTGATGACTTGCATGCAGCCCTTCATCAGGAATTGGCAGGTCAAGGGAGTGAATCATAGACAATGAAAGCAAAGAAAGTCACTATTTTGGTTGGGCTGGCAGCGGTATTGGTAGCCATTGGCGTAATAGCAGCTATTTGGCTGTACAACAATGGTCGTTTGTACCTTTCCACCGAAGACGCGTATGTGGATGGTCGACAGATCGTGATCGGTGCCCCTGCGTCTGGCAAGGTGGTAGATTGGTCCGGACGTGTGGGAAGCACCTTTAGCGCAGGCAGTACGGTGGGCTCGATTCAAACTCAAATGGGCAACGCCGCCTCTGACGTGTCCATTCCTGTACCTACGAACGCTACGATTGTTGATCGCTCTGCGGTGAACAATGAATTCGTGGCAGCGGGAACGCCGCTAGCCTACGCGTACAATATGAACGATCTATGGGTAACCGCGAATATTAACGAAACACAACTGCATTCTCTAAAATTAGGAGATGTGGTAGATGTGAGCGTTGATGGATATCCAGGGATGCAGTTGGAAGGACAAGTGGCGCGGATTGGACTCGCAACAGCGAATACATTTTCACTTTTACCGTCATCTAGCAGTAACGCTAATTTCACTAAAGTTAACCAAGTAATTCCTGTTAAAATCAACATTCAAGGGTACCAAGGACTAGGATTGATACCTGGACTCAGCGTGACGGTGCGGATTCATTTGCAGTAAGCGAGGTGAAAGCATGGAGGAAATAGCACATAAGCATGAACATCATCAGTTTGAAATACACAAGATTGCCTCGCCAGGGTTGCAGCTTGCCATTATCCTGATGGGTGTGTTTATGGCAGTGCTTGACACGAGCGTGATCAATGTGGCTATTCCTAATTTGGAAATGGATCTAAGCGCGAATACGGATCAAATTCAGTGGGTGTTGACCGGCTATATGTTGGTGAGTGGCGTGGTCATCCCGATATCTGGATGGCTAACTGACCGTTTCGGTGCGAAACAATTGTTTATCTTTTCTTTGATCACTTTTACCATCGGTTCCGCCTTATGCGGTATGGCTTGGAATTTGAATGCCATGATTTTCTTTCGGATCTTGCAAGCGGCTGGCGGAGGCTTCATGATGCCAGTGGCTAGTGCGATGATTTTTCGAATTTACCCCCCTGAACGACGGGGAACAATTATGGGGATTTTTGGATTGACGATTATGACGGCTCCTGCATTAGGTCCGGCGCTTGGCGGATATTTTGTCCAGTACGCTAGCTGGCGATTGATTTTTTACATCAATGTGCCGATTGGGATTATCGCAAGTATTATGGCTATCTTCTTGTTGCACAATTTTCCTTATCAAGCAAAAGGGAAGTTGGATATTTGGGGATTTTTGTTTTCAACAGGTGGTTTTTTCTCTCTCCTGTATGGGATCAATAATGTATCTCAGTATGGTTGGGGATCGCTGATGGTTTATCCCTTTATCGGACTGGGGATCGCGCTCTTAATTATGCTGGTGGCAACCGAATTGCTTGTTGATAACCCGGTTATCCAGTTGCGGGTATTCAAAAACTACATGTTTACGATGAGCTTGTTGATCACATCGGTAGTGCAAATTGCAATGTTTGTGGGAATTTTCTTGTTGCCGTTATATTTGCAAGACATGATGGGATATAACGCGCTACAAACGGGACTATTCATGACACCAGCGGCGCTTATTGCGTCGGTCATGATGTTCGTCAGCGGTAAAATGTTTACTAAAGTCGGCGCTCGTGCACTTGGGCTTATCGGGTTGGTTTTCGTCACGTTGACGACTTATGGTTTTTCCTTTTTAGACTTAAATTCATCGTATGGCACGATTCAAATGCTTTATATTTTTCGGAGTGTTGGCATGGCGATGGTGATGATGCCGATCATGACAGCAGGGATGAACATGGTGCCCATGCAGTGGATGAGCCAAGCATCGGCGTTGTCCAATGCGGTACGGCAGGTGGCAGGTTCTTTGGGCATCGCAATCTTGACTTCCTATATGTCCACTCGTGACAAACTGCGAGTGTTTCATTTGGACACGCGGGTAGCGGTGAACACCCCGCAGGGGCTGCAACTCACTCATTTACAAGCGGAATTGCATGCCATGGGCATTCCTCCGTATCTTGATCCATCGGTGGCATTGATGGAGGTTTACGGTTGGATACAAAAGCAAGGTTTTGTGCGAGGGATGGACGATACGTTCATGGTATCCACGCTGTTGACAGTGACAGCATTAGTGCTCACGTTGTTCTTTGGCAGTGCAAAGGAACGGCAACTGCGCAACAATAAGGCACAGCATGTCGTGCCAAAGGCTGCGCCGATCGCGGAATAATTTGATGAGACACAATGCATTGAGGTTAGGAGGTTCTTTACTTTGACGGATACAGTTATCGAGACAAATACGCAAATTGCACCCCAGTCGCCTAAACGCGCACGTTGGATCGCCACTGGAGTAGCTGTGGTAGTAGTGTTAGGCGGGGTGGCATGGGCATTTAGTCGCCCCAGTAATACTAGTGTGATCATTCCTCCTGCCGATATGTATACGGTGCGGACATTATCGCAAGCGGCAAATATCACCACTACTGGCACTGTGGCATCGAATGCGCAGGTGAGTCTGGCTTTTCAAAATGTGGGTGGGACGATTACTACACTGAATGCGCATGTGGGTGAACATGTCCATGCTGGGCAAGTGCTGGCGGTGCTCAACAATGCTGCCTTGCAGGCACAGGTGCAACAAGCGCAAGCGGGGGTGGCGCAAGCCACTGGACAATTGGCACAAGCGAGGGGTGGATTGGCTCAAGCAAATGCCCAGTATCGCGTGGTCACGCAAGGGGCTACACCCCAGAATATTGCTGTCGTCGCGGCAGCGGTGAACAGTGCCAAAACAGCCCTTGCTAACGCACAAAAGCAGTACCAGACGCAACTGGCGAGCTACAATGATCGCACCGCCCAACAGCAGCAATTGACGGCAGCGCAAAATGCTGTCGCACAAGCAAAGACTGCCTATGAGACCGCCCAGCAAAATCAAACGACAGCCGCACAAAACCAACAGACGGCGATTGCCGCCGCCCAGAGTGCATTAGCTACGGCTCAGAACAATCTGAAAATCGATCAGCAAAATCTTGCTACTGATCAACAGCAGTATGGCACCATTACCTTGGCGCAGGTGCAAAAAGAGTACGCTACTTACCAGAGCGCCTTGAGCAATTACAATTCGTGGCAAAACGGAGCGTATGCAGGGGTCAATCCGTATGCAACTGCCATGCAAACGGATCAGACGGTGTATCAGAGTGATAGCCAAGGGTATTATGCATTGCAGGGTACAGAACAAAAGGTGAAGGCAGATGAGTCGGCCATCACTGGCGCACAAAATGCGCTGACAGCGGCGCAAAATTCATTGACCACGGTACAAAGTGCAGTGTCGCAGGCGCAGACGAATTATGCGTCCGCACAGAGTTCTGAACAGATAGCGCAACAAGCGTACAATGATCGCACGCAACAACAACAGGCGTTGACTGCAGCCGCTAATGCCGTCAAGCAACAACAGACCGCCGTTCAGCAAGCGGAGTCGCAATTGCAACAAGTCAAACAACCGACCACGGCAGCCGCGGTCAATGCAGCAAACATGGCCATCCAGTCTGCGACAGCAGGTGTGCAGACGGCGACAGCTGGAGTACAGGCCGCCAATGCCGCGCTGCATACAGCGCAAGTTAATGAAGGCTATTCGATATTGCGTGCGCCGGTGGATGGTACAGTGACACAAAAAATCAGTTCGGTGGGAGATATGATCGCACCTGGTCAACCTGTCCTTGAAATGGATGTGCCGCAATTGCAAGTGGATCTGGCGGTAAGTGATACGCAGTTGCCATTTGTGAAGGTGGGGTTACCGATTCGCATGACGGTGACGGCGCTGCCAGGAAGAGTGTTCACCGGTAGTATCTATGAAGTGGATCCTACACCGATCACTGGTAACGGCACAGAATACCAAGTAAAAGCAACATTGCAGGATAATAGCAACTCGCTTCAGCCTGGCATGAGTGGCAATGTGACGATCAACACTAGTTCTCACACCGGTACGGAGCTTGCAATTCCCGCCATGGCGTTGCAACAAGTAAACGGCGTGGCTGGTGTCTATGTGATTGGCAACAAACCGACGAATGCGAGCACGGCGACGGGATCATCCCAAGCGACTTCTATGCTTAATGTCAATTTGCCTCAAAATTCATATTTTCAACCAGTGCAAGTCGGTTATCAGGGAACGCAATATGTGGAAATCACCGGTGGTCTTAAAAATGGTCAGCAGGTGTTGCTAGGCGTGGGTAGATTTATCTCCACCGGCGTTAATTCCAATTAAAATACAAAATATAGGATTTGGTACTTGCTCGCCTGATCGGTTATAATCTTATCAAATCAAATGTTGAGGGAGATCATGGCGATGCAGATGAAAAAATGGGTATGGACATTGGGGATTGGCGCACTTTCTGTCGCTTTTCTGTCGGGATGCGGTTCCACCCCATCCGCTTCTCAGACGCCTACGAGTACACCAGCAGTAAAGAAGAATCAGACGTATGTGATTGGTGGCGCATCGTATCAAGGGCAGAAAAACTTGCAAAAGTGGGAACAAAAAGCTAAAAGTGATCCTACCAATGTGCAATATCTCTACAGTTCAGGGGTCTCGGCGTATTTGAATAATCAGCCCCAGTTGGCCATCAGTTATTATAATAAGGCAGCGAAAATCCAGCCGAAGAACGGTGAATTGTGGAACAATATCGGTAATGTGTACCGGAATTCGTATCATAACAACCAACAGGCGATCAATTATTACCAAAAAGCCACGGTGGTCGATCCAAAGTATGATTATGGCTGGTACAATTGGGCGTATACCCTTGTGAAAATGAACAACATTCCTGCTGCGAAAATCGTAGTCAACAAGGCGCTGGCGACACTGCCAAAGTCTGATCCGCTATATAAGGCGTTTGATGGCTTGGTGACCCCAACGAAGGCGACACAGTCAAAAGCCAAGAAGTAAAATTTTGCTGTAGTTACAGGAGGGGCCTTCATGTCAGATAAGCCAACGTCGGCTTCACTTAGATCCTGGCTGCCAGATCGATGGCAGTCTTGGATCGGGTGGGGGCTGTTGCTTGCAGTCATCTTGGTGAGCCCATGGTTCACCGCTCTTTTTTTTGCACCGGCTTCGACCATCGTGGGAGTAGTAGTCGCAGTGGCGGCGCTCGTAAGCATTCGCTATCGCAACGTAAGCGGGGATGACCGGGGAAGCTATTGGTCGATCACCGATCCTAGACTATGGGTCATTCTCTATGCTTTTTATATGTTATTAACCAATTTGTGGGCTGCCTCTCTTATAAATGCGATCCAAGTGACGTTGCTTGAGATTTCCGCTTTGCTGCTTTTTCTGGTTGTTTCAGAACATGCGGGGCGTCTGTGTCACGTGTTTGTCCCTGCCTTTTTGCTCATCGGGATTGCGTTATTTGTCTACGGAATGGGTGCAGGGGTGAACTTTTGGACGGCGACGGATGCGGTCTACGGGCAACATTTACTCGCATCAGAGTTTGAGTATCACAACACTTTTGGCGCATTTATGCTCGCTGTGGGATTAGTAGCTTATTTTGCTGGGACCAATTACACAAAGTGGTGGATGAACATTCTTGGTGCCGCCGCCTTCATGGTGTCGATTGTCGGTGTATTGGGAAGCTATTCTCGTGTCGTTTGGGTACTGGCTCCCATTGCCTTCTTAGCCGCCTTTATCGTGAAGCCGATCATTCAAAAGTCAATTTGGCCTGCTGTTAGCGGCGTGGTACTGACCCTCTTCGCTGGGGGCAGTGCTTATTTTGCGTTAAAGGCGCTTACTAATGGCGTCGGTACCGCATTTATCTATTCGCTCGTGGTGATGGCGGTGGCCGCTGTGCTCGTGAGCTTTGCGGAAAAATGGACAGTGAATAGGCATCTCTCCAATAAAATAATCACCATTTCGATGGCGGCGCTCGTCATCATCGCAGGCCTGCTGGCCATTCTGTTTCGCCATCACCTGATGCACACTACCGCGAGCATCACGGCGCGCATTAGTTCCATTTCCCTGCAAAGCGTGAGCTTGCAGGAACGTTTTTATTATTATAAAAACGCGCTCCATATGTGGGCGAATGCGCCCCTCTTCGGTGGTGGCGGCGGGACGTGGACGACAAAATTTCAGTCGTTTCAAACCATCCCCTATTGGTCTACGCAAGCACATAGCAACGTCATCGACCATCTATTAAATGGTGGTGT
>JAJZCJ010000049.1 GCA_021846145.1 Bacillota bacterium | reverse complement strand
AAATTTATCACAAAAGGTACTATAGAAGAGAAAATCGATCTAATGATTGAGGAAAAAATCAAACTATCAAGAGATATTATTCCAAGCGTCCAGGAAAATTGGATTACCGAGATGGACAATCAACGGCTAATGGAATTGTTTAAGCTCTCCTTATGAATGATGGGGGTATTATTATGTCAAATTATAATGGATTCCCGGAGTACGTAACTGTCGCAGAAAAGCGAGAGCGCGCGAAGAGGGCGGTTGAAAAGCTAAAAAAGAAGAATCCCGACATTGCCCCTATCGTCATTGAAGGAAGAAAGCTGGCGCGGACGTGGTGGGGGAAAGCCTGGAATGACAATCTTGAGCGATACTCGGATTATGCTAATCGCATTGGAAGAGGTCGTAGTTACGTTCGACATGGAGCGGTTTTGGATCTGTTGATCACGCCAGGGAAAATTGCCGCACTGGTGCAGGGAAGCGGTACAAAACCGTATAAGGTCGAGATTGTGATTCAACCGCTTGACAAGACAATGTGGGGACACATCACGAAAGCCTGCGAGGGAAAAATTGACTCAATGCAGGAACTTTTGGACGGTAAGTTTCCAAAAGCGCTTGCGGAATTGTTTACGGAAAAAGGGAAGGGTCTGTTTCCAGACCCAAAGCAAATATCATTGAATTGCAGCTGTCCTGATTGGGCGAGCATGTGCAAGCATGTCGCCGCTGTCTTGTATGGTGTTGGTGCTAGGTTGGATGAAAATGCCGGGTTGTTTTTTGTATTGCGTGATGTCGTAATGGATGATCTTGTAGCGCAAGCCATCGCGGGCAAATCGGAGACGTTGCTTGGCAAATCAGGTCGAAAAAGCAGCAGGGTCATTGATAGCGACAACATTTCGGCCATGTTCGGAATTGAGATGGATTTGGACAACAACCAATAGTGCGTGATTACAGGACACTCAAAAATTTAGCAGGAATCGCCGTTTCAAATCGGAGTATTTCGTTAGTGATCGGATGTGTAAAAGAGAGAATATGAGCATGGAGACCAAGCCGAGCAATCGGATTTTTGTGTGATCCGTATCGCTTATCTCCCACCACACTGTGTCCAATGCTTTGCATATGCACACGAATCTGATTCTTACGGCCGGTTTCCAATTGTACAGCCAGTAGGGAATACTCTGGTGTCTTCTTGATGACCTGATAGTGTGTGATGGCGATCATTCCTTCTCCAGGCCGACTCACAAACATCGTCATCGTGGCGTTTTCCTTTAGCCATGTTTTGATGGTCGCTTTTTCTTCTTTCACCGCTCCTTCTACAAGTGCGATGTAGGAACGTTCAAGGATAGCCTCTGTCCAATTGTCCTGAAGCTGACGTTTAATTGCCTCCGTTTTCGCAAACATCATTAGTCCGGATGTCTCGCGATCCAGTCGATGGACAATAAACACGCGTGCTTTGGGATTTCGTTCGCGTACGTGGTCATTCATGATGCGATACGCGGTTCGATCCTTCTCCTCATCGGTTGCCATTGTCAATAACCCGGGAGGCTTATCAATGACGATGATGTGATCGTCTTCGTATAGAATTTTCACGCCGGCGATAAGTTCTCTTGGCTGGACGGCACCAGTGTTTAATATTGTGATACGATCACCTACAGCAAGCGGATGATCGTGTCGTGTGACTACACGTTGCTCAACCATTACTTGTCCCCGTGTCAAAAGTGACTTTATCTTATTTCGGCCGCGATTAGGATATTTCGCCAAAAGGAATGGCAAAAGTTGAATATTTTGTTCTACTGTGAATTCGGGCTGTTTTTCCATTGCTAAACCACCTTGTGGATATATTGAATACGGGTACAATACAAAATGACTATTTTACGCGAATCGGTGTCCCACTACTGTCATTATAACGGGCAAACTGAAGTTTCACCAAGTATAGAAAGTGAGGACGATGTTTGAAAACCTATAATGTAATCATCGCCGATGATAGTGAGCGCGCTCGTCAGGCCATTCGAATGGTACTTCAAGCGGAGCCTAAATTGCAAATTGTCGCTGAAGCTACCTCTGGACAGGAGGTGTTGCAATTAGCAAAGCAATTGATACCTGACCTGATATTAATGGACATTAATATGCCGGAGTTAGATGGATTACAGGCTACTCGTCATATCAAGCGTGAATTTCCTTACATTTACGTGGTGATTTTGAGTGTGTCTGATGATCCTGCAGATTTATTTGAAGCGATTCGCAGCGGGGCACAAGGCTATTTGGTGAAGAGTTTGGATCCCCATGATTGGATTTTGTATCTGCAAGGGATTCTAGAAGGTGATACGCCTATTTCAAGCACCATGGCTAAGCGTTTATTATCTGAATTTAAGGCCAGTGCAGGTCGAGAAGCGGAAAGTACTTCATTTTCATCGTTAACTACCAGAGAAAATGAAATTCTCGAACTCGTGAGTCAAGGTGCAACGAATCGGGAGATTGCGAATCAACTTTTTATCGCTGAGAACACAGTAAAGAATCATTTAAAAAACATCATGTCCAAACTACATATCAAAAATCGCGTTCAATTGGCTACTTATGTCACTTCCCGCGGAGAGTCTCGTCAGTTGGGATCTGCACGAGGCGATAAATTAGAAAAATGAGAGACGCTGGGTGTGAATTCATTGTTGATGGTAGTGTAGATTAAGGTTATGCTTAGCGAAGTGAGGTGTGCTACTTTTGAGATTAATGTCTATTGATGTGATTACAGAGGGAACGATTTTAGGTAGGCCGCTATATGATGATAACAATCGCATCATACTTAATGCTGGTGTGCAACTAACGAATGGTTTATTAAAAAAACTAATTAATATAGGCTATACGAAATTATATATAGAGGATAACGATACATTTGGCATTGAAATTCAAGAAATCATACCTGAGGTAGTAAAAAGGAAAAAAATCAAAGAAATTAAAGATATATACGGCCTTCTTGCCGCTGAACCTACCCATTCAAACTTGACTCAATATAAAGGAATTAGCGTAAAATTTGAGAATATTTTTAAAGAATTATTTGGTCATTTGCAGAACAATAAAGACTTAGTTATCAGCATGAGCGATATATATACCGCAGATTCTTATCTATTTACACATTCTATTAACGTGGGCGTTTATGCCATTATTATGGCTATTCTTGACAATAAACGTTACGATTACACCAAGGAAATCGGAATCGGTGCCATGTTACACGATGTAGGAAAATTAAAAATTGACAAGAAATTACTTGACCATCCAAATAAATTGACGGAAGCAGAAAGGCTGGAAGTTAACCAGCATTGCAAATATGGATTTGACATCATCAGGGAACAGGGGTTGTCTGCTGTTTCTGCTCATTGTGCGCTTCAGCATCATGAGAAATTTGACGGTACTGGATATCCAAGAAATTTAAAAGGAAAAGACGGAATTAATGAAGTGGGCCGAATTTTGGCAGTGGTAGATGTATTTGATTCGCTCACTTCCAGCAAAGCGTATAGAGATGCTTATTTACCCAATGAGTCGCTGGAATATTTATTTGCGCATTCCGGATCTCATTTTGATCCGTATTATGTGACGATGTTCGCCAAACATGTGAATATATATCCGACTGGCATGCCTGTCGTGTTAAGTAATGGTGATGTTGGAGTGATCTCCAGCATTAACAACCACAATTTGCAAAGACCAGTTATTTTGGTTCTTGAGCATGAAAATCAAAAAGTATCACCATATGAATTGAATCTTGAGGATCACTTAAATGTCACGATTGTCGAGTGTAATTTAAATGCACATAAATTACCCACTCAGAAACCTTCACTGTAATGACTAAAGTTAGACACACAAAATGGCTCGAAAGAGTTATTTTGTGTGTCGTTTAAGTATGGCATCATATAATTAAAAATATTAGGAGGGGTTAATTAAATGCCGAGTATTTCTAGACGATGGGTGCAGGGCATTCTAGGAATTATATGGTTTGTTGATGGCATTTTACAATTGAAACCACAGATGTTTACTAGTCAATTTATCAGTCAAATTCTTCTACCAACTGCGCAAGGACAGCCGTTTGGAATTGGTCACATGATTACTGGTATGGCCAATATGGTGGCACCACACATTCTCGTCTATAATTTCATCTTTGCGCTGGTACAATTATTTATTGGAATCATGTTGATTTTTAATTGGTGGGTTAAAGGAACATTGATTGTGTCATTTATATGGACAGTGCTCGTGTGGTTGTTTTCTGAAGGGATTGGCATGATGTTAACTGGTCAGGCAACCTTTTTAACAGGTGCGCCCGGTGCCGTTTTGCTCTATGGACTAATAGGAATTATTGTTTGGCCGCAAAATGACGTAAAGGATACGAAGGCGTTTTTGTCCACCAAAATGGCGGAGGTGGCTCGTTATAGCCTTGCTGTTTTATGGATTATCGGCGGACTTTTGCAACTTCAACCGGCTTTTCTTACACAAGGTGGGCTGAATGGTGCGTTTTCAGTCGATTCTTTTAATCAAATGGCGGCTATTCATCCCCTTTTAGTGAACTGGTCGTTTGCCATTCTTATGTGGATAGCGGGTATTTTGTTGTTAATGAAAAATCATGCTGGTGCGCGGCGTACAGGATTCTGGCTGTCGGTGGCGTTAGCGCTCTTTATCTGGTGGGCAGGAGAGGGATTTGGGCAGATGCTTACACCGCTTGGTACAGATCCTAATTCAGGGCCGCTGTTTATCCTCTTGGCACTAGGAATGCAAAAGCTGCATCAAGAACATGGCGAAGTGAAAAAACGTAATTTGAATCATTTACATCATCAACCGACTGCGTGAATTGACAAAACCACTGACTTGCACGAGCAGGTTGGTGGTTTTTTTTTGTACAATAATAATCAGATGAACACAGTGGGGGGTAAAGGTGATAGATGCAACGTAAGACTGGTGGAGCGAGAATTCCGCGGTGGCCTTTTATGATTGCGGTGTTACTGATTGGCGTATTGATGAGTGTGCTTTCAGAAAATGTCACGATAGGGCCAAGTTGGTTGACAATAGTAATTGTTATTATAGCAATCATTCCATTAATGATTGCAGTCATGATGGAGCATCACCAATGGATTAGAAGGGTTTCTTTAACGATTATATCCTTGTTAACCATCATATTATTTAGCAGTGTAATTTTTCTCGTATTCTCTTTATTTACTCATAGCGCCAGCGCAAAAGTGTTATTTGAAGATGCGTTACTCTTATGGTCTGCTAATGTGATCGTCTTTGCCACCTGGTATTGGGAAATGGATCAAGGAGGACCAACTCACCGTCATATTCATGCGGTGGAGGTCTCTGATTTGTTATTTCCGCAAATGACACTAACGAATGGCAAATGGGACAATTGGAAGCCTTCTTTTGTGGACTATCTGTTTTTAGCTTTTAACACAAGTACGGCTTTTAGTCCCACTGATACGTTGGTCTTGTCCAAACGCATTAAAATTCTCATGATGACGCAATCGTCGATCTCACTGGTTATTGTCGCGGTGCTCGCTGCCCGGGCTATCAATATCGCTTGACTAAAATATGTGATATGATGTTTTCGAAATTATTTCTATTATCGAAGGAATGTGAGTGTGTTTGGTAAATTGGTCTAGCTTGCAATCGATGCATCACATTACCAAGCGCCTATTGCTAATACGCTTTTTGCGAAGTATTGGGCAAGGGGCGATGGTCGTTGACCTTACTTTGTATTTAAAGGATCTCCACTGGTCAGGGGTGGGAATAGGCGGGGTAACCACAGCAGCAGGCTTAGTGGGTGCTGCGTTAATCCTACTGGTAGGACTGCTAAGTGATCGCATGGGCAGACGACCGTTTTTATTGATATACGAAGGATTTACAATTATTTCTGCTATCCTGGCTGCGATTACCTCTTATGCTTTGATTCTCATTATCGGAATCGTGATTGCGGGGTTTGGCCGAGGACAAAGTGGGGCTGCAGGACCATTTGGTCCAGCGGAGCAAGCATGGCTTGCAAGGCATGTGAAACAGGCAGATCGGGGATTTGTTTTTAGCTTGAACAACGCGGCGGGGTTTGTCGGGATGGCCATGGGAGCAGTGATTGGCGGACTGCCGGGACTGTTCCATCATGTGTTGCCGATTGTGGCCTATCGCCCGGTTTTTATCATGGTGGGTGTGATCTCGCTCTCGTGCATGTTGATTTTGATCATGACTCGTGAAGAGCCAAAGGAGGCCACACCAGTCGATCTCAATTTGCCTGTCAGTCGACAGGAGGAATCATCAGTTCATGTGGCGAGGGAAAGTCAAATTCGCAAGCAGGAGAATCGTTCGATTTTCAAATTGGCGTTAATCAATACCTTAAATGGCCTAGCTGTTGGTTTGACAGGTCCAATGATGGCGTATTGGTTTAGCCTGCGCTATGGAGTTAGCACATCAGCTATCGGGATGACGTTGTCCGTGGGTTTCTTGATGACGGGCATTTCCTCACTCATCAATGGATTTCTTGCGGAGCGTATCGGTATGGTTCGCTCGGTTACGTGGATGCGCGTGATTGGATCATTGATGATGTTCATTATGCCTTGGATGCCCAACTTTGCCCTAGCATCAGTGTTATTCATTATTCGAGGGGCGATCAATCGGGGCACGCAGGGTAGCCGAACGGCACTCAGTGCTAGTCTGACACGAGATCAGCGGCGCGGATTTGCGGCCAGTATTAATGCGCTTTCTATGCGACTTCCCTCGTCGATCGGTCCGACAGTCTCTGGATACCTGTTTGATGCCGGAGACTTAGCACTTCCTCTTATCCTGACGGCAGGGTTACAACTCGCCAATGCGGCTATTTACCAATGGGCATTTGGTTCGTACGATGGCCGCCGCGCTCCCAAGTCAAAGAATTCTGAATCCACGTCGTTATAAACATGTTATCCACCGCTTTTATCAGAGTTATCCCCAAATTCTGTGGATAACTCACCCTCATACTGTCGATTCGGTGGCTATTGCGGTGTATCACTCATTGTGGTTATACTATAATAGTAACTATACAATAATAAGTAGATGACACTCATTGAGGAGAAAAGAAGATGGCGCTGATTAGATTTGAAGGAGAAGACCGAAAAGAGAGGATGGGGATAACCCTCATCCGGCTGTTTCCCACGTATCATGTGTCTTACATTGATCCGTTTTTGTTGCTTGATCACTTTGCTATTCAAATACCGGGCGGATTTCCGGATCACCCGCATCGTGGATTTGAGATCATCACCTATGTTCTGCAAGGGGCACTGGCTCATGCGGACAGTGCGGGACATGAAAGCGTGATTGAGGAACGGGGTGTGCAAAAAGTGTTGGCTGGACGGGGAATTGTTCACTCTGAAATGCCTGCTACAAGTGGCATTGACAGCGGTCTTCAACTATGGATAAACTTACCGCGCGCGGAGAAGGGAATTGACCCATCGTATCAGGAGGTTCGCCCCGATGAACTGCCTGAGGAGTCTCTCGATGGGGTGCAAATTCGGCATCTAGTGGGAGGGGGGTCTCCTGTTGAAATGAGGCGCTCGATGCGTTATCAGGATGTGGAATGGTCGGATGATAGGGAGCATTTTTTTGATATACCAGCAGGGTATCAAGGCTTTCTCTATGTCTTATCTGGGGAAGGACGGTTGGGAAAGGACAGTGAATATGCCACCAAGGGGGATCTGTTCTTTTTAACCACTGAAGCTGGGAATGTGCAAATGCCAGCCATGGGTTCTGCTGATTTCAGAATCGTATTTGCCGTCGGTCAACCTGTTGGGGAGCGCCCCATTTTCAATGGATCGTTCGTGGATTGATCCATCCTAACAAGGTTTGAAATTTG
This sequence comes from Bacillota bacterium, assembly GCA_021846145.1. The sequence continues at coordinate 7,409 of JAJZCJ010000049.1, read as the reverse complement.
TAACCTATTTCACTTTGCTTGCGTCTATGTAAGTAATTATAGATCGCAGGCATTTTTTTGCCTGTACAAAGGGGTGTTACTATGCAACATCGATGGTTGAAAAAAAGTGGGGTTGCTGTTGCCGTGATGATGGGGGTCACTTTGACGATCAATCCCGGCGCGATAGGTTCTACCGTGTGGGCTGCTGCTTCATCAAATGAACCTGCTGTGCCAAAGCTCTCAGAGGCACAAGCTCTATCATTGGCTAAAAAAATTTTTACGATTCCAGAGAAGTACACATTGCAAAGTGAAAACTACAATCAAGGGAATCAAAGTAATGCGGGAACTTATAATTTCAACTACCAATTGCAAAATGGTTTGCTGAATACTTCGATCAACGTCACTGTCGATGCAAACAGTGGTACCATCTTGAATTATAATCAATATGACCCCAACTCAGAATTCACGTTTCCGGCACCAGTATCAGAAATGCAGGCAAAAGCGATGGCTTTAACGTGGGCGAAGAAGTTGTATCCAAACAAGTTGGCACAGGTGAAGTTGATGCCACTCACTCCGCAGTCGCAACTTCTGATTACTCCCACCATATACACGTACAACTTTGAGCGCATGATTAATGGCATTCCTGTCCCATCTGATGGATTTTCAGTCGCAATAGACCAAAATGGTAACTTGTCTTCCGTGAATTATAATTGGACCACACAAGGACTGCCTGCAGCGGGTTCTCGAATCAGCATGGCACATGCGGAGAGCCTATATAAAAAATCAATGATCGTGCACCTCGCCTATGTGCAGCAGTGGGTGTCTGGCAATGTGACGCAAAATATTCTTGCGTATGTTCAGCATCAACCAAATCCCAATAGTTATTTCTCGAGTGGACAATATTCAGGGAACCAATCCATTGGCACCCCGGTGATCAATGCACTTACTGGGAAATTGATTGATTCAAACGGCAATACCTATGCCATGACACCCTATACATCACCAACACCACTCGTGGTAGGCGGGCCGACTTGGCCCGCTGTGCTCCCCAAAGTGAATTGGACACGTGCTCAATCATTTCAATATGCACAGCACACGATTGCTTCACTTGGTTTTTCGCTTAAGGACTTAAAATTTTCTAACAGTAACGAGTACGGCGGAGGAAATAACGATGATATTTGGAATTTTTCTTGGAGCACGCCACAGAAAGTGCAAGTGAATGTGGGGGTTGACGCTACCTATGGGTACTTGAATAGTTTTAATCAATTTTCTGCCAACAATAAATTTAAGAAAATCATCCCCAATTCCAAGGTGCCACAAAAAGTGAGAGTAACGCAGAGTCAGGCACTTGCCCTCGCCAAAAAAGACCTCATCGCGCTTTTTCCCAACGATACAGGTGGGATCAGTGTCAAACTACAACCCAACCAAAACACAAAATTCGGTAATGGTTGGTGGTTTAACATTAGTGCGTTGGTGAATGGCATCCCCTATCAAGCAAATTCCGGCAACATGACAATTGATTGGAATACTGGCGGCATACAAAATTTGAATTGGATGTACGGTCTACCTACCAGCTCTTTATCTGCGCCAAGTAGCGCAATTTCCGCTGCAAAAGCACAATCGCTCTGGTTAAATATGGCCAAGTTGCAACTTGAATATATACAGGTCTATGTTTCTGGCAAAACGAAAACGGAACTTGTATATGCGCCGATTCTACCAACGGGCAATAATTTGACATTAGATGCTACGTCGGGTCAATTTCTCTATGCGGGCTATCCGAAAGACTCGCTTCCCTACTCAGGACCAATTGAGGATCTCCAAGGTGTCCCCGGTGCCGCGCAGATTCAGGTGCTAGCAGACCGAGACCTGATTGCGGTGAGTCCGATGGGTAAAGTAAACCCTCAACAAGTGGTGACACTCGGAGACTTTATCCAACTGCTGACGTCCGCATTTTCGCAGAATAATAGTTACAATTCTAGTCCAGGACAGTCGATACCCGCGCCCTTAAAGGAATTGTTGCAACAAATCCCAAGTACTTCTTTACAAGAACAACAGGCGATTGGCACCGCTTATCAACTAGGCTGGTTGCCAAGCAGTGAACCGCTGCAACTGAGTGCTCCACTCACCCGTGTAGTGGCTGCGGAAATTCTAGCGCGAGTGCTTGACCTGAGTCCGCTTCTTAGCCATGCGACGGCATTCTCGCTTCAGGCGACAGATGTCAGTTCCATCCCTGCGAACCACTATGCTGCAGTGGCGTTAGCAGTGAATCTAGGGCTGATTCCGCTGCAAAATGGAGCGTTTAATCCATCAGGCAGTATGAATTTAAGTGATGAAGCGATTGCTACGGTGGAAACAGCCACGGTGGCTAGCCAAATGCACCTGTATAGCAATGTGAATAATGGTATGGGGGCAATGGGTTAACTGATGCTGATTTACCATGGGTTCACCTCATGTGTGACTTCTCTTACGCCATCACCGATCGCACTCATATAAAAAGATGGTTGTAGACCCGTAGCATGGAGATAAGAAGTAGTGACACTTGATTTAAAGTCGATTATGGCGGTTTCATGGACTAGGCTTACTGTGCAGCCGCCAAAACCGGCACCAGTCATCCTTGAACCGATGCAGCCTTCGACTTGCCACTGTGCTTCAACCAACGCATCCAATTCTGGGCCAGTTACTTCGTAATCGTCCCTTAGTGAACGATGCGATTCATTGAGAAGTTGTCCGAATTGTTCCAAATGATGTTCCTTTAATGCAACGACTGCTTGGATCACTCGTTGATTTTCGGTCATCACATGGCGAGCCCTTTTCATTAGGATTGGATGATTAATGAAGGATTCGAGGTTGTTCAATGCCCCATTATCCTCCACGAGATACCGCATGGCTGGTTGCTGTTTTCTTAATTGTTGCAATGCCAAATCGCATTCCTTGCGCCGTTCATTGTATTTGGAGTCAGAGAGTTTACGAGCTTTGTTGGTATTCGTGATGACGAGGCGATAACTGTCCAAATTCGCCTGAATATATTCATAGTTAAGTGTATCAGTATTGAGCAAGATGGCGTGGTTGGCCTTGCCCATACCCACTGCAAACTGATCCATCACACCACATTGGACGCCTACAAATTCATTTTCAGCTTTTTGTGCAAGTTGAACCAAATCCACGGTAGAATATTGTAACCCACCTAGCGCGTTTAGGGCATATGCAGTAACTAGTTCAACGGCGGCGGAACTAGATAATCCCGCTTGATTAGGAAGATTGCTTATTAAATAAAAATCGCCGGCAGGAATGTTGTTGCTGCCGGCATCCGCCATGGCCTGATAGATGCCTTTCATGTAATTTGCAAAATCACCCGACTCTCCTTTGTGAATGGAAGTGATAGACGTGGTGATGATATTAGGGAAGTCGGCCGATGCAAATCGACTGATGCCGTCATGGCGTTCTCTAATGAACAGCCAGGTGCCTAAGGTTAACGCGGCAGGCAAAACGAGACCTCCATTGTAATCAATGTGTTCGCCGATTAGATTCACCCGACCTGGTGCAAAAAATATTCGCGTCTCTCGCTTGTCTCCAGGTGAAAAGGCGAGAAAGTCATCCCAAGATTTTGTTATATTCATCATTTCATACTCCCTTCTTTGCGGCAGCGCGCAAGACCGCTTCACGAAGCATGGTGGATGTATCTTCTACCGCAGTGGGATTGCAAGGTGCCCAAGCACCAGTCTCTGAAGAAGCTAAAAACTTAAGTTTATTTTGATCCCTTAGTGGAGGATAAAATTCAATATGAAAGTGGTAGTAATCGTCGACTGGATCTGTATTAACCGATTTTTGATGAACGACCATCATGTAGGGGAACTCTCGTGAAAAAAGTGCGTCCATCCCTGCTACCACGCGTTGTAGTATCAGTGCCAAGTCTGTTTTTTCCTCGTCAGTGAAATCGGTGATGCCCGGACGGTGGTTTTTGCTCGAAATCATGACACCGAAAGGGTAGTCAGTAAAAAAAGGAATATAGGCGATAAAATGCTCTGTCTTATCGATGACCCGATCAGCAAAGTCGCTCTCTTCTTGATTAATGTCACAAATCAGGCAATGGCCGGTGTGCTCATGGTGTTCTTTTGAGGCTTCCAACTCGATGCGAATTTTTTGTGGTATATAAGGATAGGCATAAATTTGGCCATGGGGGTGGGACATGGTCACTCCCACTTCTTCCCCGCGATTTTCAAAAAGTAGCACGTATTTGTGACGGGGATCCCTACTTAAGGCAACAAACCGTTCTTCCCAAAGATTGATTAGTTTGCGAATGTGCATGACAGAAAGTTTGGGTAAGGCAGCGTGATGGTCTGAAGAATAGAGGATCACTTCACATTTGCCATAAGCAGGTTGCACAGGATAAAGTTCAGTACCCTGTACATCAGGCTCAGGTGGATAAGGGGAAAGGGCAGGAAAATCATTATCATAAGCGAATACTTCATAATGATCTGGAACCTTTCCCGATCCCGGACAAAAAGGACAATAGTCTTCGGGCATTTGTGGCCTTGCTTGCCTGTTTGACGCTACCATGGTCCAGTCTTTAAGCAACGGATTATAACGCAATTCAGTCAATGAATTTCACTCCTAAACCAACATAGGTAAAACACATGTATCACTCTCATCATAATCTCTTTCACATCAATATATCAATATTTCAATTTTATTTGTGAAAAACAGAAAATTAATATGGACATTTTGTTGAAAATTAAGTACATTGCCATTGAATCAGGAGGTTCATGATGCATCCAAAACATCGGCAAGAGTTTATTCTGGCAGAACTTGTGAAAATGCAATTTCTTACTTATGAGGTGTTAGCAGGGTTACTGGATGTTTCGGAGATGACCGTTCGCCGCGATGTGCAGGCGCTTTCCAAGCAAGGTCTGGTCTCTCCTGTGTTGGGTGGCGTGGAACTTCCTACGGGTAGTTCGAAGGAACCCGCCTATAAGGTGAAGCTTTTGATTTCGCAACAGGAAAAGCAAAGCATCGCCGTGAAAGCGATGGAATTAGTGGAGCCTAACATGACCATTGGCTTTACGGCGGGAACCACAACATGGGCGATTGCAAAACGAATTCGCAATTTTACGAATCTATCGTTTGTTACTAATTCAACTAATATTGCGCTTGAGTTAAACAATAACGGTTGGTCAGACATCATTCTGACAGGAGGCAACTTTAGAACTCCGTCTGATGCGTTGGTTGGACCGATTGCAGAATATACAGCGAGACAACTTCATACCAACGTTTTGTTTCTAGGTGTTCATGGGATAGATCTTGCATATGGCATTAGTACGCCAAATATTGCTGAAGCTTCGATTGATCGAATTCTAATGGAAAATGCCGATAAGGTAGTGCTGGTCTTCGATCACACAAAATGGGGAATAAAGGCGCTTGCACGCATCAGTAATCTGCAGCTTATTCATGCCATCGTGACTGATGATCAGGGTGGGGAAGAGGAACTAGAGCAGATGCGCAAGCTAGGTATCAAGGTTTTGCTCGCGCCAACGGGAGAAGGCGTAGGTGGGCGACCAATTGATTGACTGCCAGATACTCTAATGGTATATTCATAAAGTGTAATTTATTATGAAATTGCGCAGAAAGGAGGGGGGATTCCCGTGTTAGATAAGCATACAGTAATTTCACCGAACTTCATATTCGGGAATGCGACCCTGCTTCTGTAATTACATCTTAGTTTATGAAATCATTTATATACGGATGATATGCAGGTCCATTTCAAGGTGTGACCTGCGTTTTTATATCGAAGGAAGAACATTTTCGTGTTTTTCGAAAAGGTATATCGCAGAGACGATATGCCTTTTTCTTTTGGGGGTGCAAGCTATATATGTTTTCAGTATTAAAAAAGCTGGGATGGTTTTTTAAGGAGTATAAAACTCGCTATCTCATCGCACTGATCCTGCTGATTATTCTGAACTTTGTTGAGGTGGTACCTCCAGCGCTTATTGGGTATGTGATTGATAGCATTAACAAGGGAACCTTGACGCATTCTTCATTGCTTTGGACGGTGGGTATTTACCTTGGGCTGATTGTGATCAGTTATGTATTCGGATTCATTTGGCAGTACCAGTTGTTTGGTGGTGCCAATGTGTTGCAACGCACACTTAGAACTCGCTTAATGAAACATTTTTTAAGTATGACGCCTACATTTTTTGAGAAAAATCGGACGGGTGACTTGATGGCGCGGGCGACCAATGATTTGACGGCGGTTTCCGAAACAGCCGGATTTGGTATCTTGACGCTGATTGATTCCACCACGTATTCTGCAACGATCTTGTTGGCGATGGCCATTCTCATCAGTTGGAAGCTTACGTTATTTTCTTTGATACCGATGCCAATTATCTCTTATCTCATGACCAAATACGGCAAAGTAGTGCACGAACGATTCATCAAGGCGCAATATGCGTTTGGCAGAATGAATGATCGAGTACTTGAGACCATTTCCGGGATTCGCGTTGTGCGTGCGTATGTGCAGGAGCATGCGGAAGAACGGCGGTTTGCAGAGATCACCGAAGATGTGTTTCAGAAAAATGTTTCTGTGGCAAGGGTGGATTCGATGTTTGAACCCACCATCAAGATACTGGTAGGCGTGATGTATCTGATCGGGCTTGGCTATGGGTCTTATCTGGTATTTCAGAGCCAAATTACGCTTGGCGGCTTGACGGCATTCAATGTCTACCTTGGCATGCTGATTTGGCCCATGCTTGCCATTGGTGAACTGATTAACACCATGCAACGGGGTAACGCTTCGCTAGATCGCGTCAATGAAACGTTGTCGTACACAGCGGATGTGCCTGAAGTAGACAGTCCCGTGTCTGTAGGTGTTCCACAGACCATTGAATTCAAGCGGCTAACCTTTCGGTATCCGCTGTCAGCAACGGATAACTTGAGGGAACTGTCACTCACCATCAAACGCGGCGAAACGCTGGGTGTCGTGGGGCGCACAGGGAGCGGGAAATCCACGCTTATCAAGCAAATTTTGCGTGAATATCCGTCTGCCAAAAATGGTGAATTGACGATTAACGACGTGCCGATTGAAAAGATTGCGCTACAGGAACTTCACGGTTGGCTTGGCTATGTGCCGCAGGAATCGATGTTGTTTTCACGTACGGTGGAACAAAATGTTCGATTTGGCGCAGCCAATGCCACTGACGAAGAGGTGGCTAATGCGCTTGAAAAAGCGAGTTTTCTGCAAGATATTTCGACGTTGCCAGATGGTCTAAAGACGATTGTTGGTGAACGGGGTATATCACTTTCTGGTGGTCAAAAGCAGCGCATTGCCTTGGCGCGGGCACTTGTGATTGATCCGGAGATTTTGATTCTCGATGATGCCATGTCAGCGGTGGATGCGAGAACGGAGGCACATATTGTCGAGGCAATCCGAACTTCGC
>JAJZCJ010000382.1 GCA_021846145.1 Bacillota bacterium | reverse complement strand
ACAAGCAGAAGGTGATCCGCAGGTCAAAAACAAAATTCGTCAACAAGGAAGGGCAATGGCCTTTCGGCGGATGATGAAAAATGTTCCGATGGCGGATGTCGTCATTACCAACCCCACACACTATGCAGTAGCACTTCGTTATGATGCGATGACGATGAATGCCCCACAGTTAGTGGCGAAAGGTGTTGATAACCTTGCGTTGCGGATTCGTGAGGTAGCGGCAGAGAATGAGGTGCCAATTGTGGAGAATAGGCAGTTGGCGAGAACTATTTATAGCGTGGTGGAAATTGATGAGTATATTCCTGGTTCTTTGTTTGCAGCTGTGGCTGAAATATTAGCTTATGTGTATCGATTGCGTGGGCGTACCTAATCAAGTTGGCAAGGAGGTGAAATGCGTTGAATCGAAGGAGTTTATTTCCCATTGTGGCGGTTATTTTCATTGTCACAATGTTGGTTATTCCTATTCCACCCACACTGCTGGATTTTTTATTAATAATTAATATGGCAACATCGCTCACGATTATCATTGTCTCCATGAGCACTAATGAGCCATTAAATTTTTCGGTATTTCCTGCCTTGCTTTTGATTACCACTTTATTTCGACTGGCGCTTAATGTGTCATCGACTAGACTAATTTTGACAAATGGTTATGCTGGTCAAGTCATTGAGACGTTTGGTAGTTTTGTCATCGGCGGGAATGCCGTGGTTGGGTTTGTCGTGTATTTGATTCTTGCTATTATTCAATTTATCGTTATTACAAGAGGTGCCGAGCGGGTAGCAGAAGTGGCAGCGCGTTTTACCTTGGATGCAATGCCTGGCAAGCAGATTAGTATTGATGCGGATATGAATTCTGGTTTGATTACAGAACATGAAGCGCGCGAGCGAAGAAAAAACATTGAGCAGGAAGCTGATTTCTACGGCGCGATGGATGGAGCGAGTAAATTTGTCAAAGGGGATGCGGTTGCTTCCCTTTTGATTGTGGCTATTAATATTATTGGTGGTTTCATCATTGGCATGGTGGAAGGCGGTGGCTCTGTGAGTACCGTTCTTGCACGGTACACTCAGTTGTCTGTTGGTGATGGACTTGTTAGCCAAATTCCTGCGTTACTTTTGTCAACGGCCACAGGCTTGATCGTGACACGGTCTGCTTCTAGTGGTGATTTTGGCACAGAAATCATTAATCAACTACTTTTTTCACCAAGCGCAATGTACATCGTAGCCGGGGTGATGGTAATCCTGGGGCTGTTTTCTCCGATTGGGATTTTCATTACAGGACCAATTGCAATTGTGATCATTTTTGCGGCGCGCAGAATTACAAGACAACACACAAAATCAGAAGAAATGGTACGCACAAAAGAGGATGCAGAGCGAGCTAAGACAACGAAAAGCCCAGAAAGCATGTATTCTCTTATCCATTTAGAAGCGATCGAATTTGAGTTTGGTTATGGATTGTTTCCCTTTGTGGATGCGGCGCAAGGCGGGGATTTATTGGAAAGAGTTTCTTTGATTCGCCGCCAAATTGCTTTAGATTTGGGCATCGTCGTACCGATGATTCGATTTCGTGATAATATTCAATTGCGAGCCAATGAATATGTCATGCGCATTAAGGGATCAGAAGTAGCGCGTTATGAAATCTATCCAGGGCATTACCTTGCGATGAGTCCTGGTATTGCAGATCCGGAAGTAGTTGGAATTCCCACGAAAGAACCGGCATTTGATCTACCTGCTGAGTGGATTAACGAAGGCATGAGGGAACGTGCGATGATTTCTAACTACACGGTGGTTGATCCCCCTTCTTTAATTGCTACGCATTTAACTGAAGTAATTAAGCGCCATGCACATGAGTTGCTGGGACGACAAGAGACAAAGCAACTCATTGATGCGATGAAAGAAAGGCAACCTGTGTTAGTGGAGGAATTGATCCCACAGACGTTAACAATTGGCGATGTGCAAAGAGTACTGTCTAATCTCTTGTTAGAGCGAGTATCGATTCGGGATTTATCAACTATTTTAGAAACATTAGCTGATTACGCAAAAACCACCAAAGAAACTGATCAATTGACCGAATATGTGAGACAACGCCTAAGCAGACAGATCACTGCACTCGTACGTACTGGTGATCAGCCAATCACTGCGATTACGCTAAGTCAAGCTACTGAAAAAAGAATTCAGGATCACTTATCTCATTCTGATCAAGGCATACAGCTTGCATTAGATCCACGAATTGCGCAACAATTGATGAAGGGCGTCAGTGATCATATGACTAGGTTAGCGTCTTTAGGGAAAAATGCTGTGTTGCTTGTTTCTCCCGGATTGCGAGCGCATGTACGGAGGCTGTTTTTGCGTTCGATGCCCGATCTGTACGTGCTGTCTTATTCAGAGATTGACCCGGATGCACCAATTGAAAGTGGAGGGGTGGTGAACGTTTAAGTGTTTATTAAAAGATATTTGGTCAAATCGATGCCACAAGCTGTCGAAATGATTAAACTGGAGCTAGGTCCCGATGCGGTCATCTTGTCTTCACATAAAGTGCGTGCTCAAGGATTAGCGGGGTTATTTGGTCGTACGATTTACGAAGTGATCGCTGCCATTGATGAGGATAAGCAGGTGGGAAAAGCCCAACCTGTTAGCAATGCAAGGAGTATGTCATCATCGTTGGTGGGGACAAGTAGAGCACAGCAGCAGTCGATTCCCAGAGGCAACAATGAAGTAGTTGCCACATTGGAA
>JAJZCJ010000048.1 GCA_021846145.1 Bacillota bacterium | reverse complement strand
TGCGCTGTTGTCGGTGCGGACATACAAGGAGGCATGGGACGCATCGCGCGTCAAGGAATACATCGTAAGTGCCAAGGGGGAACAATTTGATCCTGTGTTGGTGGATCTGATCATTGCCAACTGGGAGCAACGACCTACATGGTAATGTGCATATGCAAGAGCAAGTTTACTACATAGAAATATGGAGGGATACTTGATGATTACACCTTTAACTCCTATTGATTTCAAACGACGCGCCAGTAAATTGTATCCTAAAAAAACTGCCATTATTGATGGTGATTCCAGTTGGACTTATGAAGAATTTGACCGTAGAACTTGGCGACTATCACATGGTCTGCAAAGTCTGGGTCTGATATTTGGGGATCATATCGCCGTGATGTTGCCTAACACCCATGAAATGATCGAATGTTTTTATGGCATTGGTCAGATGGGGGCGGTGATGGTGCCACTGAATGTACGTCTGGCTGAAGAGGAAGTATTGTACATCATTGACCACAGTGATGCCAAGGCCATCATTGTCGACAGTGAGTATGGGTCGATGATCGCACGTTTACTTCCTCGCCTGACACAAATTCGCACGTTTATCCAAGTCCAAAGTGGCTTCTTGTCTCCCCTTGCCGCGCACGATTATGAGGTCTTGCTTGAAAGCGCTTCCGAAAGTCCATTTGTGGTGGAGTTAGATGAAAATCAGGCCATCACGATCAACTACACCAGCGGCACTACATCTAAACCGAAGGGGGTCATTCTCACCCATCGCAATAACTACGTCAATGCGGCAGATTTTCTCTATCACCTTCGCGTGGTACATGAGGATGTCTACTTGCACACATTACCGTTGTTTCATGCTAACGGGTGGGGCGGAGTGTGGGCGCTTACAGCGGTCGGTGCCACTCATATTTGCATGCGAAAGGTTGATCCAACGCAGACCTTGAGACTGATGGTGGATCGACAAGTAACGCTGGCCTGTGGCGCGCCAACGGTGTTGAATATGCTGATTAATGCGCCCGAGGCAGATCAGGTCAAGATAACGACGCATCCACGCATGGCAACAGCGGGATCGCCGCCGCCCGCAGCGGTGATCGACAAAGTGCAGAAATTGTTTCACATGGACATCATTCACGTTTACGGGTTAACCGAAGTATCGCCGTTTATCACTTACTGTGAATGGAGGGCGGAGTTTAACTCGTTGCCGCAAGAGGAACAGGCGAAGATCAAAGCGAGACAAGGCGTAGAGTTGGTGTTCAACGGTGAAACCAAGGTAGTGCGTAAAGATGCCTCAGAGGTCGAATGGAATGGTCGCGAAATTGGCGAGATTGTGACCAGAGGCAACGTGGTTATGGAAGGATATTACAAACAACCGGATCAAACTGCAAAAGCGATTCGTGATGGTTGGTTCTACACTGGGGATCTCGCAGTGGTTTATTCGGACGGGTATATTGAAATTGTGGATCGATCAAAAGACGTCATTATTTCTGGTGGTGAAAATGTCTCCTCCGTCGAGGTGGAGGGTGTCTTATACGAACATCCATCTATTCTCGAAGTGGGAGTGATTGCGGTACCTGATGAAAAATGGGGCGAAGTGCCCAAGGCGTATATTGTACTCAAGGAGGGCGTGACGCTTGACGAGACAGCGTTGCGAGAATGGTGTCGGTCGCGGATGGGTCACTTCAAGGTGCCTAAGATTTTTGCCTTTGTCGACATGCTGCCAAGGACAGCGACAGGCAAACTCCAAAAATATCGGCTGCGTGAACAGGATTGGCACGGAAGTAATAAATTTGTAAACTGATGAAAAATGACGAGGTGTCAAGGTGAACGAGAGCGAAAACCAGTTATTTTTGCAAGGCGTTCGCGTGCTTGATTTTACACAATTTCTCCCAGGACCATTTGCCACCAAACGTTTGGCGGATATGGGTGCGCAAGTCATCAAAATTGAGCCTCCGCAAGGAGATCCAGCTCGTAGATTAGGTCGTACTGTTCGGGAAACAGGAATCGTATTTCTTGCCAATAACGAGCATAAGCAGTCAGTCCGTTATAACTTAAAAACTGCTGCGGATCGCGAACGAGTGCTGCAAATTGCGGCTACAGCGGATGTGGTACTGGAAGGGTTTCGACCTGGGGTAGCGGAACGCTTGGGGATCGGCTTTGAACAAGTACAACAAGTAAATCCAACGGTGATTTATTGTTCGTTAACCGGGTATGGGCAACCACCGAGCCAATTGGCTCACCTGGCTGGGCATGATTTGAATTATGTGGCTCGCAGTGGTCTGTTAGCGCAATTAACAGATCGGATGGGGCAACCGATTGTGCCCAATTTTCAATTTGCTGATTTAATCGGTGGCTTGGTGGCGGAGGAAGCGATTTTGGCCGCTTTGGTCAATAAACAACGTACTGGTAAGGGCACGTATCTCGATGTGGCCATGCTTGCAGCTTTGCAGGGAATGTTGCATGTTCACGCGATGGCTGTAGCCACTAATGGAGTGGAAGATGGCATGCAGGAGACCACGGGTAAATTTGTTTGTTATAATTTGTATTTCACACAAGATGGACGGATGGTGACTTTGGCTGCGTTGGAAGAGAAGTTTTGGAAAAATTTTTGTCTTGCCGTCAATAGGCCGAATTGGATAGATAAGCAGTATTCGCCAGCTATTGAAAACCATCCTATTTATCAGCAAATCAGGGAACTATTTAAACAACGCACGATGAAAGAATGGTCTGAATTGGGTGAAAAGGAAGATTGTTGTTTGCAACCGGTGCTCAACATTCAGGAAGCATTCTATAGCCAAGATTACTCATGATTCATCGCAATCACTGGCAACGACGAATTGTTGCCACCAGTGGGGATGTTGCTCGATATGATTCACCAAGGCTTCAATCTTTTGCAACACATTAGCATTCACGTAATGCTCAATACCTTCTACCGTTTCGAAAATCTCCGTTTGTTTGTCCATGCCTAAGTATTGAAAAAATTTTTCCAGGGTTTGATGGCGTATCGACAATTGTTGACCTAGTTTATACCCCTCGTCCGTCAAATCCAGACCCCTGTAACGCTCGTAAACGAGCAAGCCATCTCCGTCAAGACGCTGAATCATTTTGCTAACCGATGCGCTGTTGACTCCGAGACGATCCGCCACATCGACGGTGCGAGCATACCCTTTATCTTGAATTAAAGACCATATTATTTCCATGTAATCTTCTTTCGAAGGGGTGGTGACCATGACATCAACTCCGATTTTTGCACTTAGGAAATAGTATGCATGACATTGATGATAACGACAACTACCATAAAAATGACATACACTCGCAAAAACCAGATCAGCGACTTTACCCAAAATCCGAGTTTTCGCAATCCGAGTTGTGTGGTGTGTTGTATCGCCTCTTGTTGCTCAGATAGAATTTCATCTACGGTTTCAGGATGGTGTGAGAGGTCTGAAACTCGCGTGTTTTTGAAGGCAGTTCGTGATGGTGTTATGGTAAGTTCTTGAGTATCCATTTGAAAATCACTCCCCTGATCATGTGCTATAGGTGGAAGCTTGGGAAAATAACTGTAAGTGCGTAAATAACGCCTGCAAGTGACACAAATACGCCAACGCTAATACCCAAGACGTTTAATAATAAAGTATTGGTGTGTTTTCCCATAATCTCTTTGTCATTAACAAGGAGAAGCAAGAATCCAATGGCTGGTGGCATAGTCAAAACTGCAATCACGTTGACGATAATGACCACCCACTCCAGTGGGAAACCCGGTAGAACGACGATCGCACCCGCCAGTATCATCACTGAAAATAAGATGAAGTAAAAACCTTTCGCCTCATTAAAAGGGCGATTTAAGCTGTGCGCTTTTTGACTGACCTCGCCAAACGCATAGGCGGATGAAGTGGAAATCGTCGCCGCAGCCACCAAACCGGCCTCCAATATGCCTAACGCGAATAATGCCGATCCAATGTGGCCGATATAAGGCTTGAGCGCTTGGGCAAACTGCGCGGCTCCGAACTGACTGGCATCCATGTGATGAACAAACAGTGGGGATGTCGCAATAATCGTGGCAATAGCGGCTAGTGCTGCCAGTAGTGCACCAAGTGCTGTATCGATCCTGCCCTGCTTCACATCACGAATGGACAGCCCTTTGTCCACGATGGCACCCTGTTGAAAAAAAAGCATCCATGGCGTGATCGTGGCACCGATGTCGGAAAGCAACAGGACAATGGTGCTGCTGCCAAACCCCTTGGGGAATGGTTGAAAGGTAACAAGTGATCTTCCTACCGCCCCCCAGTCAGGATGAGTAAGGATGGCCACAGGAATAAACACCAAGTTGAACAAAGCTAATCCGAGAATAATTTTTTCCCACGAGGAGTATCGACGAAAAAGATATACCCCACCGACAAGGAGAATGCTGCCGCCTACTGCCACCCATTTTGGAATGCCAAAGAATCCCGCTCCTGCTACAATGCCGACAAATTCTGTGATCAGCGTTAAAAAATTAGTGAACAGTAAATCCACCATCGCAAAGTTGCCCCAAAATCGTCCAAATCTCCGGTAAATGAGCTCTGCATGACCCGCCTGAGTGGCGGCTCCTAGGCGTACGGTAATTTCTTGTGCGACAAAAGCCATGGCGAACGTCAGCAGAACAAAGGGAACAAAAAAACCAATTCCAAAGCTAGATCCTGTTGCTGCATAAGAGAGCATAGATGGTGCATCATTTTCACCCAACATTACCAAAATACCAGGGCCAATCAGGAGCCAAAGGAGTAGACTGCTTTTGCGATCGCGTTTGGCAGTGATGACATGCAAGCGATCTAACGCCCTGGCCACTTGTTCTCGATTCGACATGAGGGCACATCCCGCTGGAGTCAAAAATTTTCCACTAACTCCCTATTATTTTTCCCGCAGTACAAATAGTTTCATCGAGGAAACTTTATAAGTTAATCATATGCACTACACGTGAAATGTGCAACAGTGATTTAAATTTATTTTTGTCGTATATTGAGTTAGGAATCCTGTCCCATTTGCGGGAAGACAGATTGAAGGGAGACGTATCTATGGAAAAAACGCCATTTAAAGCGGAATCTAAGCGAATGTTAGAAATGATGATTAATTCCATTTATTCTCATCGCGAAATTTTTTTACGGGAATTGATTTCTAACGCTAGTGATGCGATTGACAAACTTTACTACAAGGCATTGACTGATCACACGTTGGCTTTCGATAAAGACAGTTACTACATTAAGGTGGTGGCTGACAAGGCTACTCGCACATTGACAATTTTGGATACTGGCATCGGCATGACCAAAGAGGAACTCGAAAGTAACTTGGGCGTGATTGCCCAAAGTGGTTCTTTGGCCTTTAAGCGCGAAAATGAAGCGCAAGATGGGCATGATCTGATCGGTCAATTTGGTGTTGGTTTTTATTCTGCGTTTATGGTGTCCGACTTGGTCACGGTCGTCAGTCGGGCGTTAGGCAGCGACACTGCGTATCAATGGGAATCGTCCGGTGTGGATGGCTATACGATGGTGCCTGCGCAAAAGGATGCAGTGGGTACGGAAATTATTTTGAAAATCAAAGAAAGTACAGAAGATGATAACTATGACGACTACTTAGACGAGTATCGGTTGCGCTCAATGATTAAGAAGTACTCTGACTTTATTCGCTATCCGATAAAAATGGAGATGACCCAGCAGCGGCCAAAGGATGGCAGCGAAGGCGAATTTGAGGAATATCAGGAAGAACAAACGATCAACAGCATGGTGCCCATTTGGAGAAAGAACAAGAATGAACTCACGGACGAGGACTATGAAAACTTTTATATGGAGAAGCATTATGGCTTTGACAAGCCTTTAACTCACCTCCACATTAGCGTCGATGGGGCTGTCAGTTATAATGCCATTTTGTATATTCCGGAGCGGACGCCCTTTGACTATTATACGAAAGAATATGAAAAGGGATTGGAACTGTATTCGAATGGCGTGCTGATTATGAGCAAAAGCCCAGACCTGCTTCCTGACTACTTTAGTTTTGTAAAAGGAATGGTCGATTCGGAAGATTTGTCTCTGAATATATCTCGGGAGATTTTGCAGCAAGACAAGCAACTCCAATTAATCGCGAAAAACATTAAGAGCAAAATTACCAGTCAATTGCAACGCTTGTTAAAGGATGACAGAGAGAAATATGAAGTGTTTTACACAGCTTTTGGCATACAGTTGAAGTACGGGGTCTATAGTGACTATGGCAGTAATAAAGACGCGCTGCAAGACCTGTTGATGTTTTATTCGTCGAAGGCAAAGAAAATGGTCACGTTGGATGAATACGTGGCAAGCATGCCGGAAGATCAGAAATACATTTATTATGCGACAGGTGCAACGTATGAAAGAATTGACAAGTTGCCCCAGACCGAACTCGTAGCAGATAAGGGGTATGAAATTTTATACTTCATTGAAGATGTGGACGAGTTCGCCATCAAAATGCTGATGAATTATAAAGATAAGGAATTCAAATCAGTATCCAGTGGCGATTTGGGGATTGAAACGGACGCAAGTCAGGAGCCGACGGCGGAAGAGGCAAATGAGAACCAAACGCTTTTTGATGAAATGAAAAAGATTTTGGCCGACAAGGTGAAAGATGTACGGATTTCCAAGCGACTCAAGAATCACCCTGTGTGTTTAACGGCTGATGGTGAGATTACCATTGAAATGGAAAAGGTGCTAAAGGCCATGCCGAATAACCAAAACGTCAAGGCTGAGAAGGTACTTGAAATCAACGTCAATCACGAGGTGTATCAATCGTTAAGGGCGGCTTTTGAACACGACGAAGAGAAATTAAGGCTCTATACGAATCTGTTATACAATCAAGCCTTGCTGATTGAAGGATTGCCTATCCATGATCCGGTTGATTTTACCAACGACATTTGCAAAATCATGGTGTGATGCTTCACACCTCATAGGAAATTGGACAACACCTAGCTTGCCTTGTGGCAGCTAGGTGTTAAATTTTAGCGGCGGGAGATAGCAATGAAAGTGTGATGATGCGCAAAGGAATGGAATAGGATAAAGCAGTACGTGTGAATCAATGGGGAGTGTGGATATGCAACTCACGGGCAAAAAGGTTTTGGTGACCGGTGCTGATGGGTTTATAGGCTCACATCTTGTGGAAGAGTTGATTCGTGTTGGTTGCGACGTGCGGGCATTTGTTTACTATAACTCATTTGGTTCAATGGGTTGGCTAGATACTTTGCCTAATAAAATCAGGAATCAAATAGATATTATTGCCGGTGATATTCGGGATGATTATGTGGTTCAACAGGCGGTCAGTGGGCGTGATGGTGTCTTTCATTTGGCTGCTTTAGTAGGTATTCCGTACTCTTATCAGGCACCAATTTCATATGTGGATACAAATATAAAAGGCACTCTCCATGTGCTTCAGGCTGCTCGGGAGGTCGGCGTAGAAAAGATTATTCACACCTCAACAAGTGAGGTGTACGGTACTGCTCAATTTGTACCTATTACGGAAGATCATCCATTACAGGCTCAATCCCCTTATGCCGCAACGAAAATTGCTGCCGATCAGTTGGCTATGTCCTATTTTTCCTCGTTTGGTACACCTGTGGCTATCATTCGGCCCTTCAATACATATGGTCCAAGGCAATCGCTTCGGGCCGTTATACCCACCGTCATTACGCAAATTTCCAATGGTGGGACACAAGTTAAGCTCGGTTCACTCCACCCTACACGAGACTTTAATTTCATACGCGATACGGTTCGCGGATTTATGGCTATTGCGGAATCTGAACAATCCATTGGTCAAATCATCAATATCGGAAGCAACTATGAGATTTCTATTGGTGAACTCGTGCAGCTAATCGCTAACATTATGCAGCGTGATATCCACATAGAGACTGAGACAGTTCGCCTGCGTCCCAAAGACAGTGAGGTGGAACGTCTCTGGGCAGATAACACGAAAGCTAAAGATCTTACGGGTTGGTCGCCGGGGTATGCTGGATCTGTTGGATTAAGGCGCGGTCTGGAAGAAACGATTGCATGGTTCATCAAAAAAGAGAATTTAAAAAAATATAATATCCCAAGGTACCATATATGATGAAAGAACAATTTTTGCAAGACGTGTTGTTGCGACTGAGAAAAGTACTCCCAAATTCTAGCGCGACTATCGCCCTTCACGAACCTACCATGGGAGGAAATGAGTGGGCGTATGTAAAGGAATGTTTAGATACTGGGTGGGTATCATCAGTAGGAAGTTTTGTGGATCGGTTTGCAATCCTGCTTGCATCGTACACAGGCACAAAATTTGCCATTCCGACAGTCAATGGAACGGCAGCACTACATATTTGCTTGCAACTTGCCGATGTACAACCCGGTGATGAGGTCTTGGTACCGGCAGTCACCTTCATAGCGACTGCTAATGCCGTCTCGTACTGTGGCGCAATCCCGAACTTTGTGGATTGCTCTGAACAAACACTTGGTATTGACCCAGATAAACTGAATTCATACCTTTCAAAAATATCGTCTATCACTAGTACCGGTTGCTGGAATCGCAGCACCGGGCGCAGGATCAAAGCGATTGTTCCGATGCATGCGTTAGGGCACCCGGTGGATCTGGATCCTTTGATGGAAGTGTGCCAACGCTACAAATTGGAAATCGTCGAGGATGCTTCTGAATCACTTGGCTCCTTTTATAAAGGACGGCATACAGGGAGTTTTGGTAAGGTAGCAGCACTTAGTTTCAACGGCAACAAAACCATCACCACTGGCGGTGGGGGGGCTGTTTTAACGAATGATGAGTCTCTTGCCAACATGGCGAAACATCTCACCACGGTTGCAAAACTTCCACATCCGTGGCGGTTTGCTCACGATCAGGTTGGCTATAACTATCGTCTCCCCAATCTTAATGCGGCGCTGGGAGTGGCTCAACTTGAGCGGTTACCTCAGTTGTTGCGACAAAAGCGACAGTTAGCTCTATCTTATCAGCAGGCTTTTCAAGGGGCAAAGGATATCCAGGTGCTAATTGAGCCTACTTTCGCAAAAAGTAATTATTGGTTAAACGCACTCATTTTAACAGATGTGAGTTCGTTGTATTTAGAAGACTTACTTCATCTCACTAATAGCGAAGGGATTATGACTCGGCCTCTATGGACGCCACTTCATCAGCAGGTCATGTACAAGAATAGTCCACGCATGGATTTGACGACCACAGAGAGTTTAGCAAGTCGGGTCATTAATATTCCGAGCAGCGCATTTTTGGGAGGAGACAATGGTTAGATTCAAGGTCTGTGTAGTTACCGGAAGCCGCGCAGAATACGGTTTGTTATCGGGTGTGATGCATTTTATTCAGGAAGATGGTCAGCTAAACTTACAGGTAATTGCAACGGGAATGCATCTCTCACCGGAATTTGGATTAACATTTCGAGCGATTGAAGAAGATGGTTTTCCGATTACGGAGAAAGTAGAGATGTTGCTTTCCAGTGATACCTCGGTGGGAGTTGTAAAATCTATCGGGCTTGGTTGTATTGGGTTTGCAGATGCATTAAAGCGTTTGCAGCCCAATGTAGTGATGGTGGTAGGAGATCGTTTCGAGATATATGCCGCGGTGCAAGCTGCATTTTTTGCACGAATTCCGATTGCACATATTGCGGGGGGAGATATTACAGAAGGAGCGTTTGATGATGCCATGCGACACAGCATTACAAAAATGGCGACACTTCACTTTGTTACAAATGAAGCGTCGCGACGACGCGTGTGCCAACTAGGTGAAGACCCAGCGCTGGTGTTTAACGTGGGGCATCCGGGAATTGATGCGATTCACTCGTTAATTTTGTTGACTCGCGATGAATTAGAGCGGGTACTGGGGTTCCGTTTTCAAAAACGCAATCTGTTAATTACTTATCATCCGGTGACATTAAGTGATATCGATCCTATAGCGGAAATTCGAGAATTGCTCAATGCGTTAGATATGGTGGGTAAGGATACCGGCATTCTGTTCACAAAGTCAAACGCAGATCCGAATGGCCGACTGTTCGCACAAATGGTGGATGGCTTTGTGAGTAGTCACGCAAACTCAGCTGCCTACATTTCTTTAGGTCAATTGCAGTACTTTAGTTTGGTGAAATTAGTAGACGTCGTTGTGGGGAACTCGTCAAGTGGAATTTGTGAGGTGCCAAGCTTAAAAAAACCTACGCTTGATATTGGTGATCGTCAAAAGGGACGTCTACGCGGTAACTCGATCATTCACTGTGATGCCCGGACAGACTTAATTTTGGAGGCGATTTCATCAGCGTATGCAATGGATTGCACCCATGTGGAGAATCCATATGGCGATGGAACAAGCAGTAAAAACATAGTCAGGGAAGTAAAACAGCACCTGCGTTTAGGACTCAATCATCGCAAACACTTTTTTGAGGTGGGCAAATAGATGCGTCGTGCCAATTGTTTTATCGTGGCGGAGATTGGCGTCAATCATAACGGATCCCTAGACATAGCGAAACAGCTTATCGATGTTGCTACTTCTGCAGGTGCGGATGCCGTGAAGTTTCAAACATTTGACACCGATAGTCTGGTCAGTATTGGTGCACCAAAAGCTGAATATCAAAAACACACAACCGATGCGGATGAATCACAATACGACATGCTACAAAAGCTAAAATTCACCATAGGAGTTCACCGTATCCTGCAAGCGTATTGTAAACGCAATCGTATTGAATTTATATCTACACCCTTTGATGAGTATAGCGTCGATTTGCTGGTCCGCGACCTTAAGCTTCGTATTCTGAAAGTGGCGTCAGGTGATGTAATGAATGCGCCGTTGTTGCTGAAAGTCGGGCGTAGCAAAAAACACGTTATTTTATCTACCGGTATGTCTACTCTTGGTGATGTTGAACTGGCATTAGGCATTCTCGCGTTTGGGTTAACTCAATCTTCTAGTATTCGCCCTAGCCTGCTGGAATTTCGCCGAGCGTACTTGTCTACACTTGGGCAAAAGTCATTGGCTCATCACGTGACCTTGCTTCATGCCACGTCTGAGTACCCCACCTCGTTTGAAGACGTAAATTTACGCGCAATGGACACGTTGGCCGCCGCTTTTCACCTCTCAGTGGGTTTGTCTGATCATACTCTGGGAATCACTGTGCCCATTGCTGCAGTTGCAAGAGGAGCCTCTGTGATTGAAAAGCATTTAACTTTAGACCGCAATATGCAAGGCCCCGACCACGTAGCATCATTAGAACCTAGGGAGTTTAGGGAACTAGTTCGAAGTGTTCGACAGGTGGAAAAGGCACTCGGAACACCGATGAAGCTACCCACTTTCGTGGAAGAAAAGAATGCTGAGGTTGTTCGTAGAAGTATCGTGGCAGCATGCCCAATCAGGAAAGGTGAAGTGTTTACAGCGGATAATCTAGCAGTAAAACGGCCGGGGACAGGGCTGTCGTCACTATATTACTGGGAAATGATCGGGAAAATAGCGGATAAATTCTATGAGAAGGATGAGATGATTCCATGGACATAGGTATTTTCGGGGCATCCGGATTGGCCCTGGAAGTGGCAGATATTTGTACGGAACTTGGTTATGAAACGGTCATTTTAATTGATAAAGAA
Organism: Bacillota bacterium; assembly: GCA_021846145.1. Next base: position 3,860 of record JAJZCJ010000048.1, on the reverse strand, counting down.
GAAGCGGAAAATTCAAAGGACTGCATTCAGGGGTTTTTAGTTGTCTCCGAGATGGCACTGAACACTCTCTTGGATAGGGGATTTGATTTTATCATTGCTATCGGAGATCCAGTTGCACGCAGGCAGGTATATCAAAAGTTTCCGATGCTTTCATATACAAATATTATACATCCTCTGGCTAGTTTTGGGATCAGTCAAAAATCTGGCTTTAATCATCAAAAAGGGAACATCGTTTTTGCGGGTGTCCGGATGACGACGAATATACAGTGCGGGGATTTTGGCATCTACAACCAAAATTGTACTGTGGCGCATGATTGTGAAATCGAGGATTATGTAACAATTGGTCCTGGTGCAAATGTGTCCGGCAATGTTCATCTATCAGCGGGCGCGTACATAGGAACTGGCTCGACCATCTTACAAGGAGCGTCTTGTAAGGTCAAATTGGTGGTTGGTCAGTTCGCTATTGTAGGGGCTGGAGCTGTCGTGACGCGCAACGTTGCAGACTATCAGGTTGTCAAGGGTGTTCCGGCGAGGTGACGAGTTCTACTTATTTTTAATCGAATATCTCCTCATACTCTTTGTTGGCGCGCAGGTAATCGTCCATTTTTCCGATATCCAACCAATACTCGTGTATTGGAAATGCAGATATCGGTGAATTTTTCGCAAGTAATTGGTGAAACAAACCAGTCATATCCGTATACGCATCCTTCGGAATAAGTGACAATACCTCAGGGGTGAGTACGTAAATACCGGCGTTGATAAACATTTGTTGAACAGGTTTTTCTACAATATTGGTCAGTCGCTGCTCATCAATCTTCACTACACCGTATGGCAACGAGAATGAGTGCTCTCGAACGCACATTGTGGCAACACTCTGATTTTCGCTATGAAACTGAAGTAAGTGATCGAAATCTACATTAGTCAACAAGTCACCGTTGATGACGAGTACCGGATCGTCTGGGATAGATGGTAGCAATGATAGGGCACCTGCTGTACCCAGTCGTTTGTTCTCGCGAAGGTACTTAATCTGTACTCCCCAACGGTCGCCATCTCCAAAGTGATTTTCTATCATTTCGGCTTTGTAATTCACTGAAAAAAAGAAATTTTTAAATGAGCATGCAACAAGGGATTCTAAAATGGTTTCCAAAATTGGTTTTGATCCTACTTTCAATAATGACTTTGGATAATCATCTGTCAACGGAGTTAGTCTGCTACCAAGCCCTCCGGCCATAATAACGACCCAGTTAGGTCGACTTTGCCGCATGAAAAAGTCTTCTAAGATTTCAAGCCCCACCACTCTCCCGATTTTGTCGACGAGTGGAACGCGATGCATGCCTTTGCGAATCATCATCGTATAGGCGGTTTTCTGAGGTGTTTCTATTGTAATGACTGTCGGGTGAGTGTTCATAATGCTTGAAACCGGTTGTTCCAGCCCAATTCCACGGAGGATTGCACGGCGTATATCACCATCTGTCACTGTGCCAAGCAACCGAGAGTCGGTATCAATCACAAGGGCCATTTGCCATGCACCTTGATCGATAACCTGTAATGTTTCACGTATTGGAGTAGTGGGTTTTATCAAAATCTCGGTGCATGCTCGCACGTTAACCAATCCTCTTCCCATACATCTGCATATTCCGTTCAATACGTTTTTTCGCTAAGTCAAAGTGTTCTGCCACCAATTCACAAGTCTTTTGAAGGTACTCAAACATCTGCCGTTGCACTTGGGTAACCCCTCGCAACCGTTCAACGGTGTCTACTTCCCCGATATCATTTATTTGTTTATGTGCTGCAAAAATCAGCTGTTGAGTGAAGGGGACGATAGTTTCGTCAACTGCGTAGGTTAGAAATGCGTTGGTATTTGCCTGGAACAAAGATTCAACAAAGGGCGGCAATTCTGTGCCTGGATACTTTTCACTGAGGGCACATGCCTTTTCGACAATTTTACAATTACGAATGTCTTCTTGGGCCTTCTTCATCAGTTCTCGAAACTTGTCACGGATTTCGACTGTCCTCTGTGACAGCATCTGATATTTTTTGCTTCTTCGCGTGTCGTCCAACTCGCTTGTGGGTTTCTGAACATGTGTGAGTAGGTCTGTCTCAAGAGATGCAGTGCAAAAACTATCAATGACCTCTCGAAGCGTCATCAGATCAGTTCCATCGATGTATGCCCCACCTTCTGTTGCATCGATAAAACGGGTTTCCGGATGTTGCTGAATCTGTTGTTCGAACCACGTCTTGAACTCGTACCATATTTTTGTGGTTGCAACGTAGTTGCCGTCGATTCCTTTCACTGAAAAGCTGGGTTGCGCTTGCAACATCTGTACTTGGTTAGCCAGATATTCTTCAGAGTACGCAGACAACCTGCTGTGCGTCTGTTGGTTCGGTCCAAACGCTAAGTCTTGACCTACAAAAATGATTGGGTTGGCACCAACCCAGAGTGCGAATTCAAATGCCAGGTGCGCAGATGAACCCCCACCATTTAATCCAAGTTCGTCTTCACAAATCGACTCTTGAATCCATTTTCCCGTAGATTCTCCGCTGCGGAAAACCGGAATCCATGGACCTGGAAACGTTTTTGGGATTCTTGGATCCATCAGGGTTAAACCCACCATCACGAGTTCATGGGGGAGTTCTTCGTTTTCAAAATGGATGTGATATACGTTCGGCGTGCGCTCTGTTACACAAATGGCATCCGGAATGATGCCTCTTTGCAGGCAAGGGCGTAATGCCGATTCTGCAGTGAAGATGAGAGATTTCCCCTTTGCTTCGTGTAATAAATCCACATTCTTATCAAGAGATGGCCCATTGGAAACAATGATCGCAGGTTTACCGGCGAATGCGTTTTTAAAATTTGCTAGTGTCGGACTCTCCATTACGCTTTCTGCGTTATCAAGTGTGTTATACATACCGACCAACGTATCGTGAACTGAGTTCCCCACACTGCTTAAATGCAACTCCAGTATGTTCCACAACCAATCATGAATCTCCAAGTACGTATGCTTCTCGTTCCGGTGTGCCAACCAAGTAAAAAAAGCTGCTGGCTTTGTCGCCCGTAAGAGAAACTCAGGCGTGATAATCATATTCAATAACTCTTTCATCTGCCCGATATCGCCAATAACAAAATGGATACTTGGGTCTTTCAATAGCGTTTGCATATCAATACGGCTTAACATCGCATAGAATACATGGATGTTTCGTTCAAATATAACTGTTTCCGTATAGGGCTTTTTTCGCCTGGCATATTCCAACAGTGGATATCCAAACCCACATCCGTAAATGAAACTCACCATCACGTCTTTGTAGTCAAGTGTTTCAGCCCAGCGTTTGGCTTCGTTCCAAGGGTCAAAGCGACTATTGGTATGAAGCTGATGACCGTTGATTTCCATGACACCAATCGGCCATCCCTTCTCTCCCAGAATGGTGTGTACAGATGACTGCGTCTCAAAATCGTTCGTCTGTAGCAGCCGTTTTAGAGAGTCTGGCAAACTGGCGAGATTATCATCGAGGACGGGATTATTCATCATTTGGTCACTCCTTCCTGTTTTTGTTGGTTTGATTTCAACAGTGGCAGTATTTCGTATTCGAGCACATCTGTAGCGTGAATGATGTCATTGTTGTCTAGACGATCCATCAACTTCTCCATCAGACGAGTAAGTTCTGCAAAGGTTTCTGGCCGTGTCAGGGTGTCTTCTTTCTGTTCCAATCTATCGAGCCATAACAAACAACCGCTCTGAAAGTGTCCTAATCCTTCGTAATCGTCGCCCCGTCGCCAAGACTCACATCCCTTTTCAATGTGGGAAATAAACTCATTTTCATCACGAGTCATAGGAGTCGTATTCCTCCTTTCTCCAGCGATT
>JAJZCJ010000381.1 GCA_021846145.1 Bacillota bacterium | reverse complement strand
TTTATTGATGAGGCCTATGCGCTTGCACGTGGCGGAGACAATGACTTTGGGCGAGAAGCGATCGATACGTTGGTCAAGGGAATGGAAGAATTCAAGCGAGAATTAGTGGTAATTCTTGCGGGATACCAAATGGAAATGATGTATTTTTTGTCACTAAATCCAGGATTGTCTTCGAGGTTTCCTGTGCAAATTGAATTTCCATCCTTTCGTGAGAATGAGTTAATTGAACTCGCTATGCAAATGGCTAAAGACCGCGATTATAAGTTCAGTCCTGACGGGCTTCAAGCGTTTCGAAGTCGCCTGCGTGTACAGATGCATGCGATTGATTTTGGCAATGGCCGAGCTGTTCGCAATTTGTTGGAAAAGGCCATTCGCAAGCAGGCTCGACGGATCATTCATGAAAATTTGTTTGATAGGGAACGGTTAATTACACTCAAAGCGTTGGATTTTAATTAAGGGGTGATTAGGCTGAAGGAAATTCGTGATGCTTCGGCCATAACAGAGAAAGCGTTGTTGGTTCATGTCCACTCTTCGCGGGATTCCATGGAAAAACGCGTTCAGAGTGTCATGGAACTTAGAGATTTAGTCTATGCAGCGGGAGCAACGGTGGCGGCGCAAGTGACACAAGTAATCGATCAGCCTCATTCTGCTACTTATGTAGGGCTTGGCAAGGTGCAAGAAATTAGAGATAACGCACTTGCCTTTTCTGTTGATCTGATTGTGTTTAGTGTGGATTTAAGCGGCAGTCAGGCGCGAAATTTAGCGCTTGAGTCTAAGCTGCCAGTGGTCGATCGAACTCAGGTGATTTTGGATATTTTCGCAAGACGCGCACTTAGCTTTGAAGGCAAGTCACAAGTGAAGTTGGCGCAATTGTTATATTTACTGCCACGTCTTAGTGGGCAAGGGATCCATCTCTCAAGATTAGGTGGGGGTATTGGCACGCGTGGACCTGGTGAAACCAAATTAGAAATGGATCGACGGCGAATTCGAACAGAGATTGCAAATTTACGTAAGGTTGTCGATGAAGAAGTGAATCGGCGCAGAATAACTAGAAGGCGTCGTAGTCGTCAAGGGGTCTATGCCGTCAGTATTGTTGGCTATACCAATGCCGGTAAGACAACTCTCCTTTCAAGCTTGACGAAACGATATGGAGATAGCAGCATGAATGCAGGTCAAAATCGCATTTTTGATACGCTTGACCCGACAGCGCGTAGGGTCAAGTGGGGTGGGCGGAATTTTGTGGTGACAGATACAGTCGGATTTATTCGCAATTTGCCTCATCATTTGGTGACTGCATTTAGGTCTTCGCTGGAAGCAGTGGAGGACGCTGATGTGATCATTCATGTAGTGGATGCCGCTTCTTCATTTATGCAAGAGGAAATGGCGACAGTATACAACGTGCTTGAACAATCACTTCACATTAGCGCACCGGTAGTGACTTTTTTTAATAAAGTGGATCAAGTAAACGACTTCATGATACCGGGTGATATTAATGCTGCTGCGTGGTTAGCTGGGTCGGCGATGGATGAAGAGGCGCTAATTCGTTTGATGGAAAAAATTGATGAATTGGTGGGTCGTAAAGTGATTTTGCACTTGCGGATTCCGTTTGATCGTTCAGATCTTATTGCTGAACTGAATCAAAAGGGAAAAATGAACAATATCCAGGAAGATGGACAAGTTTTCAAGGTGGAAGCGGAGGTTGACGAACGGGAAGCGTGGTTATTTACTCCTTATGCAGGGGGATAATGCTTCCTTTTGAGATATGATGATGAAACGTATTGAAGAAGAGGAATGGCGATTAACGGAACAAATTGATCTTCAGTTGCAAGCTCAATACCGACAAATTGATCGCATGGTGGCACGAAACCAGGAGAAGGTGTTATCAGCTTTTTGGGAAGCGGGTCTTGTAGATAATCAACTTTGGGGATCGACTGGATATGGATATGGTGACCGTGGCCGCGATCAACTGGAGTTAATTTACGCAAAAACGTTTGCGACAGAGGCGGCGTTGGTGAGACCGCATCTGGTATCAGGAACGCATGCCTTAAAAGTAGCGTTCTTTGGCTTATTGCGCCCTGGCAATACGTTGCTGTATGCGACGGGGACACCTTATGACACCTTGCAAACAGTGATCGGTGCCACTGTCAGTGCTGCAGGTTCATTGCGTGAATTTGGCATTGATTATAAGGAAGTAAATTTGCGCGCAGATGGTGGCATTGATATTGAGCGTGTGATCGCGGCAGTGGATCATTCCGTGCGTGTGATTGCCATTCAACGTTCGCCTGGGTATGCATGGCGTAGAGCTCTATCTGTTCAAGAAATTGGGGCTGCTATTCATGCGATCAAAAAAGTACATCCGCAAGTGATGATCGTCATCGATAACTGTTATGGCGAGTTTACTGATCAAGACGAGCCTTCTGCTTATGGGGCAGATTTAGTCGTTGGTTCACTGATAAAAAACCCAGGAGGTGGGTTAGCTCCCACAGGAGGGTATCTTGTCGGAAACAAAGTAGCGGTTGAACTTGCTGCGTACCATATGACCGCCCCGGGTATTGGTGGGGAAAGTGGTTCGTATGAAAACTATCGGCTGTTTTTTCAAGGGTTATTTCTCGCGCCTCACGTAGTAGGACAAGCATTAAAGGGCAACTTGTTTGCTAGTGAATTTTTGGGGCGAATGGGATTTACTTGTGATCCTGTGACTTCTCAAAATGTAAGGGATATTGTCCTGAAAATTC
>JAJZCJ010000047.1 GCA_021846145.1 Bacillota bacterium | reverse complement strand
AAAAGGAATAAATCCAATCCAGTGCATATACCGAACAAATCGCGACAGCCGGTACAGCACGAGCTTTGGCTCCATCCCTTCTCCGAGCCGCAGTTGGGAGGCAGAAGTTGCCTTGCTGACAATACCCAGGGCAGAAGCCAGAATGATCGCTGCCGCGACAATCGTGAGTATAATCGACACAACCAATCGAAGCACCATATGTCCTCCTTTTACTGTCAAGCCCAGTTAACCTATACTATCTATATCTACCCCTTGAGTACCATAACAATCGCTTACTGATCCATTGTCGTGCTTTACAGGATTAGCCCTCCCGTTAACAGAAGAAAAAATTTCATTTATGATCATTGTTCTCGTTTTAGTCCTTGCAATTTCAAATTTGCAGAATACACAAATCTTACGAAAATATTTCGTTTTACAAGTCGATGATTTGCAACTGGTATTCATTTGAAGATTCTTTTACAGTAATTTAAAACAGTTCAGGGTGATACCGATTAGCCAGCAGTCCACTCGCTTGACCTGGATCGATGTCCCAAACCAGTAACTGCTCTCTCCCTGGATCAGCAACTGTCAATCGCTCGCCGAATGGAGAAATCAGCGATGTCGTGACACTTTGAGATTCGATCGCGTAGTTTACGCTGGCGAAAAATATGTTGTTTTCTTGGCTCCTACAAACCATGGCACCTTGATAAAATTGCGGATTGTCCACTAAACCGGTAAACTGCGGGTGAAATACAATCGTTGCTCCTTGACGAGCGGCCCATCGTACCGTCTCAGGGTATCGCCACCCCTCATGACAGATTACAATTCCAAAAGTAACGCCATTGATTTCAAATACCTCTCGGCGATTACTAGGTACATATCCGAATCTGTCTTCGTCAGGGTCATACTGATTCTTTGTTTGATACCCTAGTATCTCTCCACTCCCAGAAATCACAAACGCTACAATATGGAGCCCCAAATGATCTTTCCATTCCATCGGCAAAATTACGGAAATTCCGAGTCGTTGTGCTTGAAAGCGAACTTCATCAAGAATTTCCATCATCCGACTATGGTCATACGGCTCAACAGAATAACCCACTCCCCGTAATCCTGGGATGATAGACTCAGGGAAACAAATAATATCGCACTGTTGCTGAGCTGCCTCCGATACAGTGGTTAGAACAATTCGAGTGCCTTCGTCTATGGTTTGTGGAAATCTGGTTTGCGCTAATGCAACTCTCATAACATACAGCCCCCTAACTATGTAGACGCAAGCTGGTTCTCAAGTCCGGTTAAGACGATTATGCAAGAAGAGATATTACGGTGAATATGCACAATACGAAATCTAAATAATGCCTATCTCTTTAAGCATCTCAAACGCAAACCGAGCATTTGGATACGTAATAGAACCGCCTGCAATAACTCCAATTTTAATCGCTTCAATGATTTCCGCATTGCTTGCTGCTTCTTTGACACAGCCATCTATGTGATAAAGGATGCATTCATTGCACCGTGTCGTTACAGAAATCGCAAGCCCCATCAATTCTTTGTGTTTTTTGCTGATTACACCACCAGCATATACTTTGTCATCCAATGATCCAAACTCTTGAAAGAATGGATCAGATTCCATCATGAGACCATTATATTGGTTACGATACGAACGCATCACATCAGAGTTCATGTTGTTCCCCTTTCAAATATTTGGATTTATCTATCCGGAATCGCGAAGCGGACAGCGACTGTGTTTATCGAAAGTACTGTGACATGATATCTCTTGACCATTGCGGTTGGTGCAGGGCACGGGCTTCCACTCTAATACCTTGCAGTCCCAATATCTCCCCATCATATCCTGCATGCCCTTTTACTTGATATTACGCCGGAGGTATTATGTTGTCATGCACGAGTTTCGATTAGGATAATCGATCTGATCGATATGAGAGGAGCGAAAGTATGTTGATGACACCGTCGTCGTGGCAATTTTACGTGCGTTTGTTTGGGCCAAACCATGCGCCTAACAGGATACGTATGCCCTTTTTTGGCGATAGGGTTCGGCATGCTTGCACTAGCTTAAACTGACAAGCGACGAATTTCCGGTGCCGTTAGGGGTGTTGTATCCCGAACGGCGTTTTTTGTTGTGTTTGGAGATCATGCCAAAGACAGGGCATGCAACGGGAGGGCATTCGTCTATGAAACGTCAATTGACTAAAAACGATATTGGACGCAAAAACCTGAATTCGCTATCTATCTTCAACGCTACTTCACACTTGTGGTTTGACGGTGGTCTGTGGTTGATATACTTTCAACATCAAGGGGTTACGCTCTTTCAGGTCGGAATTCTGGAAGCCATCCTTCATATTGTCGCCGTGGCATCGGACTTGCCAATTGGCGTATTTGCGGATCGCTTTGGTTGGAAACTTTCTTTATCCCTGGGTTCATTACTTGGAGTGGGATATACCTCAATCGCACTGTTTGGTCACGGATTTTGGTGGTTTGCCGTGGCTTTTGCTTGCCGCGGACTGCAAGTCACGTTCACCAATGGCAGTGACTCGTCACTGGCGTACGAATCCGCTGTTTGGGCAGGGATGAAAGAACAATATTTAAAGATTTCGGGGCGAATGTTCGCCATCAGTCTGGTGAGTCTTGGCGTTGCGGAAGGAGCAGGCGGTGCCCTGGCTCATTTTTCTTGGGCATCTATTTACATTGCGTTCACGGTGGCTAACTTGACCTCTTTCGTCGTGTTGCAAACTCTTCGTGAACCTCGGCACGATCATGTGGCAGACGTTCGCGAACACTCATCCATTACGAAGATTGCTGCGGATGCCTATCAATTTGCCCGAAAGAGTCCTGTTTTTTTGTGGTGGATACTGCTTAGTGCCACCATCTCGGGGTTCGTCGCGTCGTTCTCATTTTATGGCCAGTCAATGCTCATTCACGCAGGCTGGAGTTTGATCGGCATTGGTATTCTCACAGGTACTGAAAACGGTCTCGGGGCGTTAGCTGCATCTCTCTCCGACCGAGCATCCCGGCGCGTCGGTCAAATCCATTTGTTTTTGTGGGCAAGTGTTCTGGTGTCGGCAGGTCTGCTGTTGTTTGCCTGGCTTCCGGGACTTGTGGCTGCATCCGGTTATATTCTGGCGTCAGTCGCAGGGGCTTTCTTTGAGCCAATGATTGATCAAGGACTGAATCAGGTAATCCCGACCGGGCAGCGTGCAACGCTACTGTCTGTGAATTCAACCGCATTCTCATTGTTTATGATCGTTGGCTTTCCCATGTTCGGGGCGCTTGCTGAACATTTTGGTCTTGCACCGGCGGCAAAACTGGCAAGCATAGTCGGTTGCATCGTGATATTAGCGACAACGCTTCTGTGGCGCGCATTAGTGACGAATAACAGATCCAATGAAGTTCAGCGTGATCCTGCGTCATGAAAGGTGTGCTGGACGAGCGAAGAAAATTTATCGAGTTGGACAACTTTTGTCAATCGCCTTTGACAGATCTACTCAGTGTGTGAATTCGAAAATGTGTATACCTTTTAAAGAAGGTGTACAACATGTGCGGAAGATTTTCGTTCTCCTACGATTGGTATGAGACCCTGCAATATTTCGGCATTTACGAAGTGGCACTCGCACCACCACGGTACAACATTGCGCCAGGTCAAATGATCCATGCAGTGGTCTCTGATGGCACAATTCGCAAGATTGAGGAATCACGCTCATTTCCCGGCCTATATTTGGATTTGCAGGCTTGTGGGATGTGTGGACACGGCCTGACGGATCCAAGTTAAGCACCTGTACCATCGTCACGTGTATGCCGAACGAGTTGATGAGTCAGATCCACGACCGGATGCCTGTTATTCTGGATCGGGAAGACGAAAGCATGTGGTTGAATCGTGACGTCACAGATTCGGAGCTCGTGGCAAGTGTACTTCGGGCGTATCCCGCTGAGGATATGCGAGCTTATCCTGCGTGATTAGCGAGTGTGCATCATTTCTGCAATGCATGACGAGCACACGTTTTTGCCCTTGAAGTGGACAACCTGATCTGCATGTCCGCAAAAAGTGCAAGCAGGTTCATACTTTTTCAGTACAATTTTCTCATCGTCAACAAAGATTTCTAACGAATCTTTTACATCAATATCTTGTGTACGTCGGAGTTCCATTGGAATCACAATGCGTCCCAATCCATCTACGCTACGAGCCATACCAGTTGATTTCATCATTTATATAAAAGCCTCTTTGTCCAGTATATGGAAAAACAATATTTTATCGAAAACGATTGAAAGATGGCGACCGACATGGTAAAATATGAAAGATGTGTGCTAGATTCTTCGTGAAAATACGTTAGCTGAAGCTAATAAAAATGCACGTGGAATTTAGAGATTACATATGCAGCACATCAACTGTCTCTATCTAGTTTCTGGAGAATTACTGATAGAGAGTTGACATCATATATTTAAAGGGGCTCAGCAAGATGATCCTAGAACAAATCGATTGGTTTTTTCAACATGTTGTTGCCCTGTCCTCCGAAGACGCTTATGTCCGGTTTGTGAAAACGGATGGAACAGTCACTCACGTACAAGATAGAGATTGGATGAAAAATTCTGTGAAAATAGGTGACAATATGTTGTCACAACCATCAACTTCAGTCACTGTAAAGTCACTTAGAGAACAAAAATTCTTCAGAGAAAATGGAGATCCAAATTTGTATGGTGTTCCTTATGTTTCCACGGCTGATCCGATTTTTTGGAATGATGAATTCGTTGGAGTCATAACAGTACTTACACCTATTTCCCATATGAAAGAAATAAAAACAGGTGTGAGTGAACTTACCGATCAATTAGAGACATTGGATTCACTGACTAGATATTTAGCTGAAGCTAGTACTGCTTATACACAAAATATAGACACAATTTTCTCAGAAGCTGGTATTCTTAGTCATAATGCAAAAGAATTGGCTGAAATTAATAATCTCATCTCAAAAGTAGCATCACAAACAAATTTACTCGGACTTAACGCTGCCATTGAAGCAGCGAGAGCTGGAGAAGCTGGGCGAGGTTTTGGCGTTGTTGCTGATGAAATACGCAAACTGTCGATGACAGTAAAAGAATCTGTAAGTCGCGTGCAAAACAAAGTTCAAGAAATCACGAATGGGATTGAACACATTCATCAATCGATCCAAGATAGTACAGTGACAAGCGAAGAACAAGCGGGACAGTTGGAAGAATTGTCAGCGACAGTTTCAAAAATACACGAAACAACAGAATCATTACACAATTTATAATTTTTTTTGATTGTGAGAAAAATAACACGGTTCTCTCCACTTTAATACGGTTGTGTGTGACATGCCCGAAACCCCCGATTGTCTTATTTTCCTCGCGCATGTATACGTTATCGGCTAACCTGCTATACCATACGTCCATCGTACCGAACAGAACCGAGCCGAACATAACAGCGACAACTAGCAGGATACGTGGGGATACGAGACACACGTTTGCGTCGTCTGCGTTTGTCCTGGTGGCTCACGCGATGACACCTTGATCCATGGTTTGATGGATCGCTCACTGCGTAATCCAATGATTAGAATTACACAGTAAAAAGGATGTTTCTGTCGCTAACGCCCCCTTATGCGCCATAGTATTTTTTTACAAAACAGTGACGAGTTCATAGATGCATATCTTTTTCATAAATTGTGACATCCACAAAAAACGGGCACCAGCATCATCTCTAATGCCCATTCCCTTTGTTCCATTCCTTGATACATTTCATCGCATTAATTCGTGTTGCTTGTATTCCCGCTCTGCTCTGCGTTGTTCGTCAGTGTCCACGTCGTCCCGTTCCAACTGTTCCCAATGGACAACTTGTTGAGTAACTGCATCACGTACCAGATTGACATGTATGTCGTGTTCTTCTCGGTCGACGGGTCTTTCGCGTATACGCCCGTCACGTTTTGCACCCGTGTCCCCTTGTACATGTTCATAAAGAGGATACACCGTTAGCGCTGGTCATCATCGTCTCGCGGCACATCCCGAACTTTTGTGGGGCTCGTGATCACATACGTCAAGATTTCCCCGGTCCCGACGGCGAGTGGAATCAACCCTCCAAGTAGCCAAGGACCCCATCCGATGGTCAACAGCCCGAAAAACAACGCAAGTCCCACGAAGGAAGTGATGATCCCGCTGCGCAACCTTCCCCACGGCGTCGCGTATCGCGCCGCCCCGCGATCGACCACTTCCGGCTTTAAGCCGCGCTCGATCATCAACAGGTTTTCTTTATAGCGCAGGTACCTCATCAAAATGATAAACCCGAATATTACCGCCAATAACAGCACTGGAAACAATACCGCCACAACACCGACGCCAAAAACCGAACCCGCCACAGGGGTTCCAATCGCATTCATCCGTTTTTCACCTCGCTAATATTAATGTTGCCTAAGTTGTTGACCACCGTCACGATTCCTGCCTGTCCTTTGCCTTGCCCCCCTGCAGTTGCTCCCGACAAGTGGTGCGCGGTTTGCGCCGTGATCACGCTTAATGCGCCTGACACGTTGCCGAGGTCGGTTGTTGCGTCGACTTGCAACGGACGCGTACCGGTCAGGACGACCGTCACGTTGCCCATGTTGTTCGTAATGTTCGAGGACTGGCCAGGATCCCCCTGATAAAAAATGTTGCCCATTTTATCGTCCAACGTCGTGGAACTCGTCACGTTGCCGGTCACGCTGATATTCCCCATGTTATCTTGCACCTGAATCGCCTTGAACGAACCGTTCGCATTCACGTTGCCCATGTCACTGGTGACCTGCACCGCCGCATGAATCGGGACAACCAACTGGATTGACACTTTATGCAGCGCGTTTAGGCCGGATGCGTTCCCGAGGCTTAATTGGAGTTGGTTCGGAGTGCGCGTGGCTTGCAGTTGGTACGAATCCGCCTGTTGTTTCGCTGAAGCCAGGTTAAATCCGCCAAAACCCGCCGACGCCACCACCTCGACCTGATCACCCGCACCTTCACTGACTGTCACGTCGCCGATTGACGCCGAAAACACAATCGCCTGTGCGGAGGTCACCTTAAACGTCTGGTCAATCCTTTTCTCGTACAACTGGTTGAACACTCCAAAATCGATCCCGTTCAACACAGTGGAATTGGCCAACCCCGCCCTCCACCAATTCACGCCGCTCGCGACGGACAGTCCAGCCGCGACAAATATCGCGACGAGGAATAGCGAAAACGCGGTGACGAGAACCACCTTTATCCTGCGCGTGATGTACATAACCCCATCCCTCCCTGTTCTCTATTTGATTAGAGACTTTGCAGAGAAAAAGGTTTCGCTTGCGCTGACAATTTTTTCGCGCATAATGAAATCAAGTCTTCACGCGCGAGGTAAGTATGGCAGAGCCGGAATTCGGGCAACTGTATAGGAAATGGGTGCATCGATACTATCAGGATGTGTATAGGTGGTGCTATCGGTTTACAAATGATTCGGAAGAGTCGAAGGATTTGACACAGGAAACGTTTCTCGCCGCGTTTCGCCATATCCAGCAATTTCGTGGAGATGCTTCACCGAAGACGTGGCTGCTCGCAATCGCCTCTCGACTCTGTATCAAGAGCGGCCACAAACACCGCCGACGTCAAGCGTTGATCGCCGACGCCCCCGAACCGGGCGCGGCATTCACCGAGAGTGCCGAAGCGAATTATCTGCAACAAGCGGAACACGAAACGGTCTGGCGAGCGATCGGCGCGTTGCCGCCGCACGAACGAATGGCCATGATCCTGTACTACGACGAACAGCTAACTTATGAAGAGATTGGCAAAGCGATTGGCAAAGCGTCGTCACAAATCAAGAATTACCTTTATCGCGCGCGCCAACACATCAAACGCCATTTGGCAAAGGAGGAGAATCCGGAATGAACGAGGAAGAGGATCTCACCGAGCAAACACTGCGAGCATCATTCCGAACGCCTGTAAACGCTCCTCCCGATTTGCTGCCCTCCATCCTCGCACTGGAGAGCGAATTGCATCCGTTTCGCAAGACGAGAAATTGGGGATTGACCGCGTTTTTTGGAGGCGTATTCGGTATACTCGTCGCAGCGGTCTTGCTTGGTGGCAGTGTACTTAGTAGAGTCGGGATGTGGATGTTAAACGACGCGTTCTTTCATTTTCCCATCACCGCCGCGATCCACGTGCTATGGTTTTTGACGATCGCCTCGTCGTGGTCGCTCGTCGGTTTCCTGTTCGCGTATGCCATCCCCTACATGATGGACATGGCACGTCCCTAGCAATTATATCAGTTGATTTGAAATATGTAGTAGTTTATTATTGATCCTTCCGACCCGAATGTTGAGTAAAGAGATGCTTCCGCCGGTGCATAAACATGCACCACAACACCGAATCAAATGACTTTGTGTCTTTGGAATTCTGTCAGTATGGTCGGCGGTAAAAGTTCAACCAGCTCTTCATTGGTTGCCCAAAGGTGATCAGAGTGTTCATCAGACAAGCCCACATCACCCTTAGGGACAGTGCACCGATAAGTGATGATGATTACCTGGCGAAAAGGATTTGGCATAAAACTTGACGCATAGAGAATTCCATCTACTGTTGCATCAAGTCCTACTTCTTCTTTAATTTCACGAACAAGTGCCTCTTCGGGGTACTCTCCAAAATCGAGTTTACCTCCAGGAGTCTCCCAAGTTCCCGCTCCGATCTCATCAGAATCAGACCGTTTTATGATAAGTATTTTTCCGTCTCGTAAGATAATGCCTTTAAGAGCTACGACTATTTGATTATCCACGAAATTCACTCCGATACATAGAAAATGCTTGTTGTAGATAACGGTCCGTAAGCTGAAGAACGACCAATTTACGGAACTGTATAATCATACAGTTCCTGAACTGAGTTGAACCTACCTTCATATCCCCATAAATACAATGGCATTGAAGCGTTTTCTTTAACTAGCCGCACTAGTCTTCTGGATGGATGATTTGACGCATTTGATTCCCAGTAAAATAAACCACCTCTTCGCCACGACGTATGAGTTCTTGAACCACACCGAGAGTTGGATTGATATGTCCTTCGGAACCTACGTTAATAAACAAAATGCGTGCCATATTCACCCCGTTTTGTTCGGCAATTGGAGTTCCTAAAAAGGAGTTCCAGCGCAACTTACCACTATCTAAATCCGTCACAATCGACCGAACCCAATTCAGTTCGGCTTCTCGCATGACAATGCCATACTCCCGTTCAATGGTTAAAGCCCTGTCTAAATGAAATCGTTCGGTGAATTCCTGTAGCTGGGATTTCAAATTGTCAATCTCCGACACTAAATGTGCTATACGTGCAGTATTTCCGATGCAGTCTCTGGAGGAAGATGAAGCATTAGCGTTAACCCGGCTTCAAAGTTCAAATACTCCTTTTTCGGCGTGCGCAAACAGTTCGCTCTGGTCGATTCCCTTCTCGAATTGTATCTTGTACCTGTACATATTCCGGCCCGAAAGTACCATAAGACCCTCACGTTAACAACTGCATAATCATGCATCAATCATTATTCGAGCTTTTCTGGATGTTCAAGAACAGCGGGACTCTATAATTGTTTCCTCAATTACCAAATATAAGGAATAAGGCGGTATTTCACCTTTGACATATACTCGTCATAACCCGGTAGTTCCAAAAGCAGTGTGTGTTCTTCCTGAACCGCCCTCCATGCAATTGCAGTCACGAGTCCAAGACTTACAATTAGTCCGTGCCACGATCCAAGCAAGAGACATGTACCAATAAAGAATATGACGGCTGCGGCATACATCGGATGTCGCACTATACTGTACGGTCCAGTTGTTATCACTGTTTGTTCCCGTTCACTTTGAACACGTATGGCCGGGGACAGAAACGAATTTTCCCGGAATACGAGATAAAAGTAGTAAAACGAAAATAAGAGTAAAAACGCTCCTACTATCTGAAGCCACATTGGTACATGTGACCAGTGAAATCGAGCGGCATCAAGTGGCATAAAAACCAGCCAACTGAGAAAAAAGACGACTATAAGTACAAACCAGGCTTTATCCCAGGATTTTTGGTCCTTTTTCCCCACTCCCGTCATACGCTCTGTTAATAGATCGGGATTAAATTTGACCAACCATAAACTCAACACAATGACAAAACCGAAGAACAAAATCAGATAAGCCCATCCCGCAACCCACACGATCGTTCCGGCAGAAAGAAACAAAGCAAGAGCAAAAACGACGAACATGCCTGCTATTTGTATGATAAGCATTTTTAAATTAGGCATCTGTAAATCTCCCATAGATTCGTTCATGTTCGTTGCCCCCCTAGATACACACCATATTTCAATACAACAAAATACTGATCCATTTCTAACAGCAGTTGTTGGCAAAGGGCGTCAAATTGTTCGTCTTCTGTAGCTTCAGGTACTAGCTTTAATTTCTCCGGTTTCAATTGAAGAGAAAATTGGCGCAAGCTTTTCACTCCAAAGGGAGCCTTCAATATAATAGATGAAGCAGTTTGTATCCAGTGCAATCCGGTTGATACCGTGGAATAAATTGCTTAGTCCCATGCTTGCTCCTCTTCCTTCACTGCGCTATCCGCCTCTTCCACTGTCGTCCATATTTGACCACCAAGTGATTTCAGGTATTCAGTGTAACTTGGAACAGCGCGAACGCGTACCTCTCCTTCTTCAGTCGGTTCCCAGATTAGGACATCTCCTTCATGAAGATTCAAGCTCTTCCTGATTTGCAGCGGAAGAACTGTCTGAAATTTTTTTCCAACTCTGCTGTTTGCAAGCACAATGGCACCTCCGATCCCAATCATCATTTCGTTCCTAAACTACATGCCATTATGCACGGTGCATGGCGAAACATCAACGGTATGAACAGTTCATCTTATCATACCTGATGAAAAGTACCCCCTCATTTGTTATTTTGTCTGTCTTTTCATATTTCCAGGATTACACCGGTATTACGACACGACGAAAGGTCGAGGCTTCTTCAGCTATTCTACCTCAAATGCGACATTTCAGCCCCGTTATTCCAGCGCATATTCATGTACCGAGCCATGCGCAGACTCAACTTGTTATCATGTTATATCGTCGTATTCCGATTAATTTCTAAGCGCCCCAGATCCACGAAGAATCCGCCTTAACGGAGAATATCTAACCCAATAAGACCGATAATTCCGTCTATACTACCAAAGTCAAGCATCATATCGTTAAAATGGAAATCGACGAATCGAACATTAGGCGCACGAGGTAAAGGGCAACCCTTATTTATAAGGATTGCCCTAATACGTTTTTACGAGGACTATTCGGCGAATGTCAGTACAAAACCGTTATTGTCCAAGATGTCAAATTCTTTCGTATCGTAGAATGTTTTATGGATCGATTTGATCACTTGAGCCTTATCTTTGATTTGCGTGAACAATTCTTCAAGGTCATTCACTTTGATGAACAGAGTTAAACAGCCGGTACCGCTATCATTCTTTAAAACCTGATATTCATCTTCAAGATTTGCCTTCTCTTGAAACATTAACTGCGCGCCGCCATTCTTTACCATACCCCAATTCAAAACGGGCTGTTCATATTCTGGCACGGTGACGATCACTTCAAACCCCAGAACATCCTTGTAAAACGCCAGTGTTTCTTTCACGTTATTCACTTTTAGATTCGCGGTTATACTTTGCATTGGGCATGCCCTCCTTCTTGTTTGTTCCTATCATACAAGAGACAAAGGGGATTGTATTGGAAAAATAGGACATGCGCCGGCGATAAGGCTCCCAGGCGTTATCCCATAGCGCTTTTTGAATTCGTTAATGAAATGCGACTGGTCGTAATATCCTGAATGAACAGAAAGATCTGACCAATTAATAGAGCTCTTCACCTGTTTGAGTTGCTGCAGCACACTTTGGAATCGAATGATGCTCGTATACTCTTTGGCCGTGATGCCCACTAAAGCTTTGAACGTTCTCGCGATGTGCCGCTCTGAAATCGTATAGTAATCCGCAAGTTCCGCTATCGTAATCTTCCCGTTCTTCTCGGTAATAAAATTCAACATGCCGCACCATTTCGGATCTGGGTCATAGTGTTTAAATCGCGAGATTAATTCTTTTTCGATGATCTCTATTCTTTGATCTGCCGATAACTCGGGCACCAACACTTTACCTGCGAATGCCGCTTGACTCCCCCATACTTCCCCCAGTCCCAACATGCCATTGGCAAGAAAACTAGCCTCTCCCTTTAACAAAAAGGGAATGCTGTGCGGTAAAAACCGAATTCCCATGAGGTGAACGTCGCCGATCAGCGGAACGACATCCGCCTCGCTCATCACTCCAACGTAGTGAACCTCGCCTGCCGTAAAGTCGAACAAGATATCCACACATCCGTCCGGCAAAACCCTGTGAGTAACTTCCTCCAGCAGAGGGGAACTCGATTTCAAGTACCAATAGCAAGCTACAAAAGCTCTTAAGGAAGCATGTGGCGGCATCTCCCTATAGGTTAACTGATGATGGAGATGCCTATGATCGATAAACTGGATTGGTGCGTACATGATTTTCGTCTCCAATGCGCGAGAATAGAATCGGTTTAATTATCCAAATAATAGTCAGTCACTTCTGCTTAACCGTGACAATGGTTGAATACTAAATTCCATGTTCATCCCCTGCAATTCCTTCTTGTATTAACCGGCCCGCTTGTTGAGTAAACTGCCAAATACCGCAAAAGCATAAATATACAAACTTCTAATTCCAAGCCTTGCTGAGTTTGCGCACCCGTTCGCTTAAAAATGTTTGAGGTAGCCCCTATTGCCTACTTAGTAAAGCGAGTTTTAACCGGAAAGATCGTCAATCGCTTGAACCGCTAGTTCCAACGCTTTAATTCTTCTTTCCAAAAGTGTCCTTTGAGGACTTCCTGCCTTTAACTTAGCAAAAATATTCTCAATTGATGGGAATAAGCCAGCAAGAACATTGCGAGCTTCTACTAAATCTTTCTGCGTGTAATCATGTGGTTTGTGATTCCAAACGTTTTCTAGCACGGCTAAGCCGATGTAACTGGACTTGAGTCGTTTCTTTATTAAGGTAGTATTTGCACCTTTTTGAGTCATCTGAGCTAGGCCATTTTCAAGCTTACGAATTGTTGATTGCATGGATTTGATTGATTCTATTTTATCTGTATTTGAAACTATTCCCATTTTAATATTGTCCTCTCTCCATCTCCTCAACATTTCGACCCGAGAGTACCGTAAATCACCCGTGCCGACGACCGCATAATTATTCAGAAATCAATGACCGTGATTTGCTTAACTGCAAACCCATCAGGTGTAATTGCGATAATTGCAATCTTCACCGCATCATTTTTGAAAAAAATATCTCAAATCCCTATAGTTAACATCAAGATAATCGAACTCGTTAACAAGATTGGTGACCTTATCTATCGACTCAACCTCCCACACGCCCTGCTTCCCGCTCACCGTCCGACCGTTTCGGTGACCGTTTGAAGATGCTCGATCCGGTGCGCCGTCGAAGGATGGGTCATCCACCATTCATCAAAGCGCGGAATCCTTGTCAACGAGAAATTCAGTTCGCTCAGTTTTTCGAGCGCACTCACCATCTCCGTCGACCTCCCCATTACCGCCCGTGCGTGGGCGTCCGCCTGATATTCAAAGCGGCGAGATAGCCAATGATAGATGAGCCCCTGATAGATGCCGAGCAGAAGTAACACCAAAAGCGTGATAATCCCCTGTGCAACATGCACGCTGCGCAGACCAACTTGCAACATTTGAACCAACGGAAACCAGCCTTCTACAAATGCGAACATCCACCACATATGGCGTTTTTTCAGATGGCCGAACTCGTGCGCTACCACGGCATCCGCTTCAGCCTCCGAGATGTTATCGAGGAGATAATCTGATACAAACACGAAATTTCGCCACATGCCCAGGGCCATCGCGTTAGCAATGCGCCATCGTTTTACGTTCCAAATGTAAAACTGAACCGATGTAAGTCCGGACGCACTTGCAAGCTCCTGCCACCTTGCCGGAACCTGTTCCGGTCTCAGTGGTGTTTTGCGGAGAACCGTTTTCATGATGAAACCACCAGCGAAAAATATGAGTGCAAACGTACCTATCAAGTACAAAGTACTCAGCAAAGGATGTTGCTGCTGCCACTGTACACCGAGCAGCATGCTGCTCGCTACCCAAAGTCCATATACCAAGGCAATAGCAAACGATTGCAACCCTTGCCGAAATACAATTGAAGACCGCTTGGCTTGCGTATGTTGAATTCGCTTTAATACCGAATAGACTGGAATGCTGTACACCATCTTCAGCGATGCGTACCAGGCTGCTTCAATGACAACTCCGCACAGAAATCCCATCGCACGCGGGCGTATCCAATGAATGTCATAATAAACGAGCGATACGGAGATGAGGACAAAAGGAATAAATCCAATCCAGTGCATATACCGAACAAATCGCGACAGCCGGTACAGCACGAGCTTTGGCTCCATCCCTTCTCCGAGCCGCCGCTGGGAGACCGAAGCTGCCATGCTGACAATGCCCAAGGCAGAAGCCAGAATGATCGCTGCCGCGGCAATCGTGAGTATAATCGACACAACCAATCGAATCGACATATGTCCTCCTTTTACTGTCAAGCCCAGTTAACCTATACTCTTTAGACTAATCCAATACACTACAGAAACTAGAAAATTTCTTTTTGTTGTTCGCCAGTTGGACTTGTCCACTTCTCTGAGTATTACTGTCAAATAACTCACTCCTGTACGTCGATATGAGCACGACTTGAGAGCTTGGCTTTATGAAACGCATGAGACACAGGATACAGGATGACGGTGAACAGCGCTGTAATCGAAACGACCAGAAAAACTGTTTTCCCGGACGTGGCTGCAAATATGATCCCGCCAATCCAAGGTCCCAAGAAAGAACCGACAGAGCGCAAAGAATAAAATCCGAAATAGGTTGCTCGATACCTTTCAGATGCAAGATTAGCAATATAACCGCTGTTAGTGGGAAACACCATCATTTCACCCAACGTAACCAGGAACATGGCAAAAAGAAATTCCCATAACGTGGAGCTTAAGGCGAATGCAAAATATCCAATTGCGAAAAGTACCTGTCCGACCATCTGGATACGAACAGTTCCCATTCGATGAACGACTTTTGTCATAGGTAGTTGGAGCAACAGGATAGCGATCGGATTGAGAGTAAACACCATCGTATAATCCATAATCCCTGCCGAAACGCCAAATTGTCCGCGCATATATTGCGGCAATGTGGTGCTGAGCTGAGAGTATCCCGCATAGACGAGGATCGTCGCGGCCAAAAATAGTAAGAGCGCTTTGTCCGTGAATAATATTTGGATCGCTTTCTGAAAACGAAATTTTACTTGCTGTCCTACTTGTAACTTTCGCACCGGATCAGGAAACGACTTCCAAACAACCAAACCTGCCACCAGGTTTAAGAATCCTGCCAAAAAAAACGGCCAACCGACCATGGAGATTCCCAACACCCCGCCAAGGATCGGACCGATGCCCGCACCGAC
>JAJZCJ010000380.1 GCA_021846145.1 Bacillota bacterium | reverse complement strand
CCCATTCTGAATGCCGATCCTGTTTTGCGCAAATTACGTCTGAGGCTTACCGATGCCACTAGAATTACTATTCGCATAGCACTAGAAATTTTAGGCATCGAACATCCTGATGAAATATAATGAGACAAAAGGTTGGAGCGACTCACTCCAACCTTTTGTGTTAATACTGGATTCTAGGATCAATGAGACCATAGAGAATATCTGCAATCAGATTCCCGAGCACCGTCATCAAACCGATAAATACAGTGATCCCCATGATAATAGGATAATCACGAGAATTAACAGCATCCCAATATAGCAATCCCATTCCCGGATAATTGAATACTTCTTCTACAAATAAAGCGCCACTTAATAACGAAGGAAGTGAAAGTCCTAATAATGTAATAAGTGGTAGAATGGAGTTTCGCAATGCGTGAATGAATATGACTCGAAACTCACGCGCTCCCTTCATACGTGCGGTGCGAACGTAATCTTGTAGTAATGCCTCGCGCATAGAAGATCTCATATAGCGTGCCCAGCCAGCAACTGAAACCAAAAACAGTGCAGAAATCGGCAATATAATATGCTTCGCCCAATCTCCGAATCCAGGATTTGTGAGCTGCGTATTAACAATCCCACCAGAAGGTAACCAGTTCAGATTGATAGAGAACACAATAATTAACAATACAGCCAGCCAAAATGTAGGCATCGAATAAAAGAAATAGTTAATGATCGTTGCAATCTGGTCAAATTTTGTATTTTCAAAATAAGCTTGAACTGAACCTAAAAACACAGCAAACAAATGAGCCAACAACACAGCCACGACAACAATCACAATCGTATGCGGAAGTGCTTGCAACATAAGTCCGACGACTGGTTTATCATATGTATATGAATAACCAAAGTTCCCTTGTACAATGTTTCCAAGCCAGATAAAATATTGATCCCATAGAGGTTTATTCAGCCCCAGCGATGCTGTCAATTCTTCCGCTCTGAGGGGTGTATAGTGGTTACCAAGCAAAATACGAACAGGGTTACCAGGAACAATATGAATCAACACAAAGGAAAGAATCGTTACTCCAAGTACGGTAGGAATCGATTCTAATATCCGTCGAATAATATATTTCAGCATGTCGCATTCACCTCCTACCTTTCACGGGTTTCAATAGCATTGCGCAGTCCATCACCAATTAAATTAATAGAAACTTGCGCAATTAATATACATAGACCCGGTGGATAGATGAGCCACCATGAATTCTGAAACATGTAATTCATTCCATCTGACAACATGCCGCCCCAGTTAGGCGTCGGTGGAGGAAGCCCAAGACCCAAGAAACTGAGTGCTGCCATCGCCAAAATTGCATCTGCCACCTGGAAAGTAGCCGCAACTAGTACCGTGCCAAATATATTAGGGAGCAAGTATCGAACCATCACCCTTGAATTTTTCACTCCAATTGCCTGTGCTGCTTCCACATACACTTGGTTCTTGATCATCAAGGCTTCCGCACGCACCAGCCGACTAACCCCTAACCAAGCAGTAGAGGCCAATACAAAAATCATGATCATCACACTTGGCTGAAAAACAACATTTAAAAAAAGTAGTATAAATATAGACGGGATAGACAGCAGAATATCTACAATTCGCATCATTATCGTATCTATCCATCCACCAACCATGCTGCTGATCATTCCGTAAAATGTTCCAAATACCATCGCCACCACAGCTGCTGCAAAACCAACCTCAATCGATGATTGACCACCCAGCATCAATTGTGCTAGCACATTGTGACCAACACTATCGGTTCCAAGTGGAAACTGTGCTGACGGTGAGGCATCAGTCGCCAGAAGATGGGTAGTAATTGCGCTGTGTCGATAAATCAGTGGACCGACAAAGGAAAATAACACTAGGATTAACAGCAAAACAACACCTAGTTTAGTCATGCCGGACTGCCAAAAACGTCGCATCATTTTCGGCCGTTCGCCACTAATCGTCTCACTTAAAGTCACATCAAGTGGCATAGTTTGCTCAATCATCGGTGCTCCTTTCGCTCAGGGCGCAATCTAGCGCCCTGAGCACCTAAGAAGTATTAGCTTGTGTAGTACATTAATTAGAAGATACTGTCCAATACTGCATTTGTGGGAAAGCCGTCGCAGCATCCAAATACTGTAGCACGTTGTGCACAGTTGGTGTTGTTACAACTAACGTCGCTATATTCTGTCCCCAAAGGAAAGGCAACGTCTTGGCAGTGTAATTTTCATAGGCAAAGAAGTGTTGCATGGTCTCCTTTTGCGTAGCATAAGGAACATGCGTGGCATTGATCAAAGCATCCTCTTGCGCACTAGAAAATCCAGTGCCAGACGGCGCGGTTGATGCAAATAACTGTCCCCCTGTTGGATAAAATCCTGGCCCATTATAACCCCAACCTGAACCCACCGCTAATTGCCAAGAAGTATCTTTTTTATTGCTCGTGATGGTAAGAAATGTACTAAAGGGAACTGGCTTGAGCGTGACGTCAACGCCCATGTTCGCCCAATCTTCTTTCATGATTTCTGCAACATCAGTGGATGATGTCGTACCACTGACGTACATCATCTTGAAGTTTAGTTTTTGTGTTCCTTTAGTCATTACACCATTGACTAATTTCCAACCATGAGACTCAAGCAATTTTTTACCTTCGGCAATATTAAACGAATAGGGTGGCTTGGCTGCAAGCGCTGGATCTAGAAACTGAGTTTTAGGAACAGATGGAATTGGTCCGAAAAGTGG
>JAJZCJ010000046.1 GCA_021846145.1 Bacillota bacterium | reverse complement strand
TCTCAATGCGGCTACTGTCGAGGCAGCGATGCGCATGATCGAAGGCACGGCACGCTCGATGGGAATCACCGTAATCGAGTAAGGGTCGGGTGTGGCCTTTACACGTGGGAGGAGCGGCGCAAATTAAAGTCACCGCTTCGTAGACCACCAATAAGGAGGATTGTACATGGCTGGAAAGAAGTACATGGATGCGGTAAAGCTCGTTGAAAAAGACAAGCTGTACGATCCAGCAGAAGCATTTGCACTTTTGAAACAAACATCAACTGTTAAGTTCGACGCAACGGTTGAAGTAGCATTTAAGCTGGGGTTAGACCCACGCAAAAATGATCAGCAAATTCGCGGCGCAGTCGTGTTGCCACATGGTACAGGACGCTCCGTGCGACTGATCGTATTTGCAAAAGGCGATAAGGCGAAAGAAGCAGAACTAGCAGGCGCTGATGTGGTTGGCGATGAAGATTTGGTGAGCCGCATTGCTGGTGGTTGGATGGAATTTGATGCTGCGGTGGCGACGCCAGACATGATGGCGAGCGTCGGTAAACTGGGCCGCATTTTGGGTCCACGTGGATTGATGCCAAATCCGAAAACAGGCACGGTAACGTTTGATGTAAAACGCGCTGTCGAAGAAGTGAAGGCTGGTAAAGTGGAATACCGTTTGGATAAAGGTGCAAACGTTCACGCCGTACTCGGCAAGGTGTCTTTTCCGATGGAAAAACTGCTTGAGAACTTCAACACGGTTCTGGAAGCTTTGCAAAAAGCGAAACCAGCGGCGGCGAAAGGTCAATATGTTCGCGGTGTCAGTATCAGCAGTACGATGGGGCCTGGCATTCCGCTTGATGTCTAAGCGTGGAGAGTTTGTCCGCTAATTAAAAAGTATGTCTGACTGCAGACAGCAGGTGCCGGTTAACGGCTTAATCCAATTTGCCTGCCGAGGTCGAGGACACTGAATGGGTATATGCCTATCAGAACGGTCTTCGTCATCGGCGGAGGCCGGTTGATTTTTGTAAGGGGGTGTAATAATGGGTGTGCGTGAAGAAAAAGCAGTATTGGTTGATGAGATCGCAAGTAAGCTCAGTCAATGCAAAAGCGCGATTGTTACTGATTATCGTGGTCTGACTGTGGCGGAAGTGACGGTATTGCGTAAAAGATTACGTGAAGCCGGCATTGAGTATCGCGTGCTAAAAAATACATTGACGCGACTTGCAACGGCGAAATCTAACACGAGTGAACTTGATGAGTTTTTGAAGGGACCGACCGCCATTGCGTTTGGCGTTGAAGATGCAGTGGCACCGGCAAAAATATTAAATGAATTTGCAATCAAGGCTAAGGCGCTGGAAATTAAAGGCGGCCTCGTGGAAGGTAAACTGGTCAGCGCAGAACGCGTGAAGGAACTGGCCAATCTGCCGTCGCGTGAAGGGTTGTTGTCCATGTTGCTCAGTGTCTTGCAGGCTCCAATGCGCAATTTGGCATATGCAACGAAGCAAATTGCTGAACAAAAAGAAGCCGAGAGCGCTTCGTAATTTATTAGTTGGGGAGGTTAACAATAATGACAAATGTAGAATTTATTGAAGCGATTAAGGGAATGACGGTACTTGAATTAAATGACCTAGTGAAGGCCATTGAGGAAGAATTCGGTGTGACCGCCGCCGCACCAATGGCGATGATGGGTGGAGGCGCTGCAGCCGCTGTTGAAGAGGCTGAGCAAACAGAATTTGACGCAATTTTGACAAGCGCAGGTGCTGCGAAAATTAACGTAATTAAAGCGGTGCGTGAAATCACCGGTCTGGGCTTGAAAGAAGCCAAAGAATTGGTAGATAATGCACCAAAACCGCTGAAAGAAAAAGTCAGCAAGGAAGATGCTGACGCGATCAAAGCGAAGATTGTCGAAGCAGGCGGCGAAGTAGAAATTAAGTAGTAGTTATTAATCTATTAACTTCGAGGGAGGAGACTCAGCATGAGCTCCTCCCTTTTGTGATGGTGAAGAAAAGTGCATGACCATTATTACAGTAAACAACCAACTAGCCAGTCTGATCCGACTTCGTTTCGCGTCCCGTTGCGTGGACATGAACTGCTATTCTACACGGATCATGGGGTGTTTAGTCGCAGGGAGATCGATGCGGGTTCGCGTTTGTTAATTGCGAGCTTATCAACCATGAGTGCTGGAACAATGCTGGATTTGGGGTGTGGGTATGGGGCGGTCGGTATTGCAATGGCTGTCTCAACGCCTACTTTGTACGTGTGGATGGCAGATGTCAATTTACGTGCTGTGGAACTTGCTGTACGCAATTCCGTCGCAAACCAGGTGAATGATCGTGTACAAGTGCTGCAAAGTGATGGGTTTGACGCAATTCCTAACGACGTGACGTTTGATATGATTGCACTTAATCCACCGATTCGGGCGGGAAAATCAGTAGTGTATCGCCTTTATGAAAATGCCAAAGAGCGGTTGCGTCATGGTGGCCTGTTTTATGTGGTGATCCAGAAAAAACAGGGCGCGGCATCAAGTGAAAGTTATCTTCGTGAAATAGGTTTTGAGATAGAGGTTATCGCGAAGGAAAAAGGATATCGAGTTTATGAATGTAAAAAATAGCATACATTCAATTGACGTGGTACTGATAAGGTGTTATTGTAATAAGATGTGAAAGATTATTTTGGGGGTTTATGCTCCACGAATGAATATTTCGCTTTTTATATGGCAATAAAAGGATATTGTACTTTGTTTTTAGAGGAGAAATGAGCTCTAAGGGGTTCGTTTGTCTTCGTTTTCTTTTTTGATTAGGCAGCGATTTGGCATGAGGGGTGACCGATTTGCAGGGACACGTGGAAAGGTATGGCCGCAGAGAACGCCGGACGTACTCCCGAGTTTCAGAGGTATTGGAACTACCGAATTTGATTGAAATTCAGCAGAAATCTTACCAATGGTTTTTGCGCGAGGGTTTGCGTGAATTGTTTGCTGACATTTCACCGATTCAGGATTTCACTGGGAATCTGGTGCTTGAGTTCATTGATTATAGTTTGGGTGATCCCAAGTATGATGTGGATGAATCCAAGGAGCGGGATGTTACTTTTGCTGCACCATTGCGAGTAAAAGTTCGCCTGATCAACAAGGAAACCGGAGAAGTGAAAGAACAAGAAGTATTTATGGGCGATTTTCCGCTCATGACGGAAACCGGCACGTTTATCATTAACGGGGCAGAACGCGTCATTGTTAGCCAATTGGTGCGATCACCTAGTGTTTATTTTAACACAAAGATCGATAAGAATGGCAAACAAACGTTCAGTGCCACTGTGATTCCGAATCGCGGAGCATGGTTGGAACTTGAAACGGACGCCAAAGACATTATTTATGTTCGCATTGATCGCACAAGGAAAATTCCTGCAACGGTATTGCTCCGCGCCATTGGTTTTTCCACAGATGCGGAGATTATCTCGCTGTTCGGTGAAGATGAATATCTTCGCAATACACTTGAAAAAGACAATACGGATTCTACGGAGCGAGCATTAATCGAGATTTATGAACGCCTGCGTCCGGGAGAACCACCAACTATAGAAAATGCTAGGAATCTGTTAGCTTCCCGTTTTTTTGATCCCAAACGTTATGATCTTGCGGCGGTAGGTCGCTATAAGATAAATAAAAAATTACATTTAAAAAATCGCTTGTTAAATCAGCGATTAGCTGAAACGTTAGTCGATGCTGATACAGGTGAAGTGTTGGCAGAGGCGGGTCAATTGATTGACCGTCGCTTGCTGGACAAGTTGACACCTAACTTGGAAAAAGGTTTAAAATCGCATACGTATCGTTCGAATGCTGGATTGACTGATGACCCTTCTGTTCGCGTACAAGAGATTCTGATTTACAGCCAAAAAGAAGAAGGCAAAATGATCAAGGCGATTGGCAATGGCGGAATTGACAAGTCAGTGAAACACGTGTTGCCATCGGATATCCTTGCTTCCATCAGTTATTTTCTCAATTTGCTACATGGGGTAGGCATTACGGACGACATTGACCATTTGGGCAATCGACGTCTGCGCTCTGTTGGTGAACTTTTGCAAAATCAATTTCGAATTGGGCTATCTAGAATGGAACGGGTTGTCAGAGAACGGATGTCGATTCAGGACGCCAATGCGATTACTCCGCAAGGTTTGATCAATATCCGTCCGGTAATTGCTGCGATCAAGGAATTTTTTGGATCCAGTCAGTTGTCGCAATTTATGGATCAAACCAATCCATTAGCTGAACTTACTCATAAAAGAAGGCTTTCCGCGTTGGGACCAGGCGGACTCACCAGAGAACGTGCAGGGTTTGAAGTGCGAGACGTTCACCATTCTCACTATGGTCGAATTTGTCCGATTGAGACGCCTGAAGGTCCAAACATTGGCTTGATTAATAGCTTGTCTACGTTTGCGCGAGTGAATGATTATGGATTTATTGAGACCCCCTATCGCAGAGTGAATGCAGAGACTGCGATGGTTACGGAAAACATTGATTATTTGACGGCTGATGAAGAAGATAATTATATTATCGGGCAAGCGAGCGTCAAATTGACACCAGATCAACGGTTTGCGGAACTGGAGCAAGTGGTTCGTTTTAAAGAAGAAATTTTGTCCATGCCTGCAGAGCGTGTGGATTATATCGATGTATCGCCTAAACAAGTCGTATCGGTAGCGACTGCACTGATTCCTTTTTTGGAAAATGATGATGCGAACCGCGCCTTAATGGGTTCTAACATGCAACGCCAAGCAGTGCCCTTGCTTGTCACAGAGGCACCATTTGTGGGAACTGGCATGGAATACAAAGCAGCGAAGGATTCTGGCGTGGTCATTATCGCCAAACATTCTGGTGTAGTGGAGCGAGTCACGGCTTCGGAAATTCGGGTGCGCGTGGAGGAGACCGTTGACGGCGTCGTTGTGAAAGGCGACGTTGATCGCTATAAGGTGGCCAAATTTATGCGCTCTAATCAAGGGACATGCATAAATCAACGCCCTTTAGTCAAACACGGTGATTTCGTTAAACAAGGTGACATCATTGCTGATGGGCCCTCTACGGAAAAGGGCGAATTAGCGCTTGGCCGCAACGTGCTCGTCGCATTTATGACTTGGGAAGGCTACAACTACGAAGATGCTATTTTGCTTAGCGAAGACGTTGTGAAAGAGGACATTTATACTTCCATTCACATTGAGGAATATGAGTGTGAAGCTCGTGACACTAAACTTGGTCCAGAAGAAATTACGCGTGATATTCCCAACGTGGGTGAAGATGCGCTACGTAACTTGGATGATCGTGGGATCATTCGCATCGGAGCAGAAATTGTCGCAGGAGATATTCTGGTAGGCAAAGTGACGCCAAAAGGCATGACTGAGTTGACGGCTGAAGAGCGGTTGCTGCACGCTATTTTTGGTGAAAAAGCACGGGAAGTGCGTGATACATCGCTGCGCGTACCAAATGGCGGCGCAGGCATTGTTGTGGACGTGAAGGTGTTCACTCGCGAAAATGGCGACGAGTTGCCACCGGGTGTCAATCAATTGGTACGTGTGTACGTGGCACAAAAGCGCAAAATTTCCGAGGGCGACAAAATGGCGGGACGCCATGGCAACAAAGGTGTCGTCGCGCGCATAATGCCGGTGGAGGATATGCCGTTTTTACCAGATGGCACTCCCGTCCAGATTGTGTTGAATCCTTTGGGCGTACCTTCTCGGATGAATATTGGGCAAGTGCTCGAAACTCACCTTGGCATGGCGGCGCACGCGCTTGGCATTCACGTGGCAACACCGGTATTTGATGGGGCTCACGAGTTAGATGTGTTTGATGCGTTAGAAGAGGCGGGACTCGCTCGGGATGGCAAGGCCATTTTGTACGATGGTCGCAGTGGAGAACGTTTTGATGGTCGCGTGACGGTGGGTTATGTGTACATGCTTAAACTAGCTCACTTGGTGGATGACAAGATTCACGCTCGCTCGACAGGACCTTACTCTTTGGTGACACAACAGCCGCTTGGCGGCAAGGCGCAATTTGGTGGACAACGCTTTGGGGAAATGGAAGTTTGGGCACTTGAAGCGTACGGGGCGGCATATACGCTGCAAGAAATATTAACCGTTAAATCCGATGATGTGGTGGGTCGTGTCAAGACCTATGAAGCGATTGTCAAAGGGGAAAACGTGCCGGAACCTGGCGTGCCTGAATCATTTAAAGTGTTGATTAAGGAATTGCAAAGCCTTGGACTTAATGTGAAGATTTTGAACGAAGATGAACGTGAAATTACGATGCGAGAATCAGACGACGATGATGATGTGAGAGATAAGTTGACTTTCAGTCTGGAAATGCGAGAAATCGGGGATGATTAATCGCGCGCATGCGGTGTAAGGAACCTGATCAATTGAGGGAGGGAACCCTTTGCTGGACGTCAATAATTTTGAGTATATGAAAATCGGGTTGGCTTCACCGGACATGATTCGCTCATGGTCACACGGAGAAGTTAAAAAACCAGAAACGATCAATTATCGTACGCTGAAACCCGAAAAAGAAGGGCTCTTTTGCGAGAAGATCTTTGGACCTACCCGTGACTGGGAGTGTCATTGTGGTAAGTACAAACGAGTTCGTTATAAAGGCGTTGTTTGTGATCGTTGTGGCGTCGAAGTGACGCGTTCCAAAGTGCGTCGTGAACGCATGGGGCACATTGAATTAGCAGCTCCTGTTTCGCATATTTGGTATTTCAAGGGTATCCCTAGTCGTATGGGACTAGTTCTCGATATGTCGCCGCGTTCACTAGAGGAAGTGATTTATTTTGCTTCTTATGTCGTGACAGAGCCAGGGGATACGCCACTTGAGAAGAAGCAATTACTTTCTGAAAAAGAGTACCGCAGTTATCGTGAGAAGTATGGTCTTGCTTTTGAAGCAGGCATGGGTGCGGAATCGATCAAAAAGTTGCTGCTTGATATCGACCTAGATAAGGAAATTGAAACGCTGCGCGAAGAGTTAAGAACTGTCCAAGGGCAACGCAGAAATCGCGCCATTAAACGGCTTGAGGTCATCGATGCGTTTAAGCAATCGGGGAATGAACCGAGTTGGATGATTCTTGATGTGCTACCGGTGATTCCGCCGGATTTGCGTCCGATGGTTCAACTGGACGGTGGACGTTTTGCCACTTCAGATTTGAATGATTTATATCGCCGCGTGATTAATCGCAATAATCGCCTGAAGCGGTTATTGGATCTTGGGGCACCAGACATTATTGTGCAAAATGAGAAACGCATGCTTCAAGAAGCGGTTGATGCGTTAATTGACAATGGTCGCCGCGGGCGTCCGGTCACAGGACCTGGCAATCGACCACTGAAGTCGCTATCGCACATGCTCAAAGGGAAGCAAGGGCGGTTTCGTCAGAACTTACTTGGTAAGCGCGTCGACTATTCAGGCCGCTCCGTTATTGTCGTCGGTCCTGAATTGAAAATGTTCCAATGTGGATTACCAAAGGAAATGGCACTGGAACTTTTTAAACCGTTTGTGATGAAAGAATTGGTCGCACAGGGTTTTGCTCACAATATCAAGAGCGCAAAGCGAAAAGTGGAAAGAGTTTCCGGCGATGTGTGGGATGTGCTGGAAAAAGTGATCACAGAGCACCCTGTGCTCTTGAATCGCGCGCCGACGTTGCACCGTTTAGGTATTCAGGCATTTGAGCCAATACTCGTGGCGGGGCGAGCGATTAAGTTGCATCCGCTCGTGTGTACGGCGTATAACGCAGATTTTGATGGCGACCAAATGGCCGTGCACGTTCCCTTATCTGCAGAAGCACAAGCAGAGGCGCGATTGTTGATGCTCGCTGCGCACAACATCTTAAATCCAAAAGACGGAAAACCAGTGGTTACCCCAACACAGGACATGGTGCTCGGCTCTTATTATTTGACGATCGAAAAAGCGGATGAACCTGGTGAAGGTCAGGTGTTTAGTGGGCCAGATGAAGTGTTTATCGCATATCATTATAAGCGAGTCTCATTGCATTCTCGAATTTTGCTACCTGCACGGACATTAAACAAAACTTCTTTTACTGCCCAACAACAAGAGTCACTGATCATCACGACGCCAGGCAAGGTGTTATTTAATGAGATTTTCCCGACTGATTTCCCCTATATTAATGTAGCTGATCGGAAAAATTTGTTAAATGGCACGCCGGATGCATACTTTTTGTTTAATAAAGGGGTTAACGTACACGACGCGATTAAAACGATCCCCACGAAAGGGGCGGTGGTGAAGTCGTTTCTTGGCTTGATCATCGGCGAGTGCTTCAATCGTTATGGGACTACGCAAACAGCAGAAATTCTTGATCGCGTAAAAAGACTTGGCTTCTCTTACTCGACCAAGGCAGGTATCACTATCTCGGTGGCTGATATCTATGTCCCGGAACAAAAGGAGAAAATCTTGGCAGAAGCTGAACTACAGCAAGAAAAAGTGCTTGCACAGTATCGCCGGGGTTTGATCACAGATGAAGAACGCTACAACAGATTTATTAACATTTGGAGCGGTGCCAAAGATGAGTTGACCAATACGTTGATGGATTCACTGGATCGCTTTAATCCTATTTACATGATGGCTAATTCTGGAGCTCGTGGTTCGGTTTCGCAGATCACTCAGCTTGCTGGAATGCGCGGATTGATGGCTAATCCGTCAGGGCGAATCATTGAATTGCCAATCAAATCAAACTTTCGTGAAGGGTTATCCGTGTTAGAGTATTTTATTTCCACACACGGTGCGCGCAAAGGATTAGCTGACACGGCGCTGAGAACTGCAGACTCTGGGTATCTGACTAGACGTTTAGTAGACGTGGCGCAAGATACGATTGTGAGAATTGACGATTGTGGGACTGACCGTGGTATTGTCGTGGATCAGATGCGCGATGGCAAAGAGATTATTGAAGAATTGTATGATCGCATCAATGGTCGGGTGGCATTTGAAACCATACGCCACCCCGATACGGGTGAGGCCATGGTCAATAAAAATCAATTGATTGATGACAATGCGGCTCGCAAAATCATTGAAGCGGGAATCGAAAAAGTGGGCATTCGTTCGGTGCTCAGTTGCCGTGCTCGTCATGGTGTGTGCATTCGCTGTTATGGTCGTAACCTAGCCACTGGAAAAATGGTGGAGATTGGCGAAGCGGTGGGAATTATTGCAGCACAATCGATTGGTGAACCGGGTACGCAGTTAACCATGCGCACATTCCATACAGGTGGCGTTGCAGGGGATGACATTACCCAAGGTCTGCCGAGAATTCAGGAACTTTTTGAGGCTCGCAATCCAAAAGGTCAGGCAATGATCGCGGAATTTGCGGGTAAAGTGACCGAAATTCGCGAAGTAAAAGAAAAAAGAGAAATCGAAATGACGGGTGAAACAGAAACAAAAGTGTACACGGTTCCTTTTGGTTCCAGACTGCGCGTAGAGGTTGGAATGGAATTAGAAGCGGGTGATGAACTCACGGAGGGTTCCGTCGATCCTAAAGAGTTACTTCGCGTAAAAGGACTTCGCGGGGTGCAAAATTACTTGCTTCGTGAAGTGCAACGTGTGTATCGGATTCAGGGCGTGGACATCAATGACAAGCACGTGGAAGTCATGATCCGCCAAATGATGCGCAAGGTGCGGATAGCAGATAGCGGGGACACTGAATTGTTGCCAGGCACTTATGCAGGTTTGTTTGAGTTTGAAGAAGCCAATCACAAAGCGTTTATGGCTGGAGGAGAACCGGCCATTGCGAAGCCCGCCCTGCTTGGCATTACTAAAGCATCGCTGGAAACTGACTCATTTCTATCTGCAGCTTCCTTTCAGGAAACGACTCGTGTGTTAACTGAGGCGGCCATTAAAGGAAAAGTAGATCGATTGTTGGGACTCAAAGAGAACGTGATTATCGGCAAACTGATCCCAGCAGGGACAGGAATGGCTCGTTATCGCAATATCGATGTTGTCGATCTTGAAGCTGGAGAGACTAAAGAAGGTGTGCAAGGTGATCGCGCACCGCTTGAACCGGTGGGGGTAGACGGCGAGTAAAGCCAAAGAATTGCCGGATGCCTGATCAATTTCATGCGCATCCGGCTTTTTAATGGACTGAAATTACTTGACATCGCGTGATCTGCGATGGTAATATTCACAAGTGCGCCTACGCACATGCGCAAGGAGGCAGTGTTTTGTATCAGCGAGTGAAAGCTCATAAACAGCGGACTGTTGGTAGTTCAGCAACCTTGCGCGCATTGCAAAAAGGGCAACTGACCGAAGTTATTGTTGCCGCTGATGCTGATCAAAATGTTGTACAGCCAGTAATTGAGGCGTGTAAGGCAGCAGAAGTCCCGTTTCAACTTGTGGACAGTCAGGCGTTGTTGGGAAAAGCCTGTGGATTGTCCGTGGGGGCTTCAACCGTAGGGTTACTATGTTAAGTAAGAAGTCTGGGGTTCCGATCGATGTGATGATGACAGTCGGAATGACACTTTTCTTTATCCGAAAGTGAACCACCAGGATCAGTGGCCTTGAAAATGGCCGCCAAGAAGTAAAGGAGGTGTAATCATGCCGACAATCAACCAACTCGTACGCAAAGGTCGAATAGCTATGGAAGAGAAGTCCAAGGCACCGGCTTTGCAAAAGGGGTACAACAGTTACCAGAAGGAGCAAACTAATCTTCCTTCACCGCAAAAGCGTGGTGTGTGCACGCGCGTGGGGACGATGACGCCGAAAAAACCGAACTCCGCGCTTCGCAAGTACGCTCGTGTGCGGTTAACTAACGGTATTGAAGTGACGGCGTACATTCCAGGGATAGGTCACAACCTGCAGGAGCACTCAGTCGTGCTTGTGCGTGGTGGACGTGTCAAGGATTTACCTGGTGTTCGTTATCACATCGTCCGTGGCGCGCTCGATACTGCAGGTGTGAAGGATCGGATGCAAGCCAGGTCGAAATATGGTGCAAAACGACCTAAGAAAAAAGCGTAATATGGCAAGTGTTGTGGATTAGGCGATTGGAAAGGAGGCTGTAAAATGCCACGTAAAGGCCCAGTGCCGCGCAGGGATGTGCTCGAAGATCCCATTTATTCAAGTAAGGAAGTTACGCGGTTAATCAATAAAGTGATGCTAGATGGCAAGCGCGGAATTGCGCAGCAGCTTGTGTACACCGCGTTTAATGTAGTGCAAGAACGCACAGGGAAAAATCCTAAAGAAGTTTTTGATACAGCGATGAACAACATCATGCCAATTCTTGAGGTGAAATCCCGTCGTGTGGGAGGTGCCAACTATCAGGTGCCGATTGAAGTTCGCGTGGAACGACGCTTTACACTAGGTGTGCGTTGGTTAGTGAACTACGCGAGACAACGCCATGAAAAAGGGATGGACGAGAGACTAGCTGGTGAAATTATCGATGCTTCAAATAATGCGGGTGGCGCAGTGAAAAAACGCGAAGAAACACACCGTATGGCAGAAGCAAATCGTGCGTTTGCTCACTATCGCTGGTAGTAGTTATCAAATTTTTTAAGGAAGGGGGATCAATTCATGCCTAGGCAATTCCCGCTAGAAAAAACTCGCAACATCGGGATTATGGCACACATCGACGCGGGGAAAACAACCACAACGGAACGTGTTCTCTTTTATACTGGTCGTGTTCATAAAATCGGTGAAGTCCATGAAGGCGCAGCAACCATGGACTGGATGGTACAGGAGCAAGAACGCGGAATTACGATTACGTCTGCAGCGACTACGGCGCAGTGGAAGGGTCATCGCATTAATATCATCGACACACCGGGACACGTCGATTTTACGGTAGAAGTGGAACGGTCACTTCGCGTATTGGATGGTGCGGTGGCAGTTTTTGATGCAAAAAATGGCGTAGAACCGCAATCAGAAACAGTGTGGCGGCAAGCGGATAAATACGGGGTACCTCGTGTCGCTTACGTTAACAAGATGGACATCGTTGGCGCGGATTTTTTCATGACGATTGATCAAATTAAGTCGAAACTCAAAGCCAATCCCGTGGCGATTCAAGTTCCGGTAGGTGCTGAAGATCACTTTTTTGGTGTGATTGACTTAGTTGAGCAACGTGCGATTATTTATACTGATGATTTAGGTACGACTTCAGAATCGCGTGATATTCCAGAAGAATATCTTGAACAGGTGGCAGAATACCGCACCATCTTGCTTGAGGCAGTCGCAGAGTTTGATGAAGAAATGTTGATGAAATATCTTGAAGGCGAAGAAGTATCTGTGGAAGAAATCAAACGCGCCATTCGAAAAGGCACGATTGAATCGAAAATGGTACCTGTAATGGCAGGTTCGTCGTACCGGAACAAAGGCGTGCAACCTATGTTAGATGCGGTCGTAGACTACTTGCCGTCGCCACTTGATATTCCTCCTGTCAATGGACATACACCTGATGGGG
Organism: Bacillota bacterium; assembly: GCA_021846145.1. The sequence goes on along the minus strand of JAJZCJ010000046.1, from coordinate 3,325 downwards.
ATGAAGCACATCGTGTGTCCACTGATGAAGAATCTTTTTCGGCGCTTGCATTTAAGATCATGACCGATCCGTTTGTTGGTAAATTGGCCTTTTTCCGTGTGTATTCAGGCGTGATGAATGCTGGTTCCTATGTGCTCAATTCTAGCAAAGGCAAACGTGAGCGCATTGGTCGTGTACTGCAAATGCATGCGAATCACCGTGAAGAAATCCCCTCTGTCTATGCTGGAGATATTGCAGCGGCGGTGGGGCTAAAAGATACGACAACCGGTGACACGCTATGCGATGAAAAGAATCCGATTGTGCTGGAGTCGATGGAATTTCCAGATACCGTGATTTCCGTGGCGATTGAGCCAAAGACGAAAGCAGATCAGGATAAGATGGGTATTGCCTTGAACAAGCTGGCTGAAGAAGATCCTACATTTAAGACTTCAACTAACCAAGAGACTGGTCAAACGATCATTGCTGGTATGGGCGAGTTACACTTGGAGATCATTGTTGATCGACTGTTCCGTGAGTTTAAGGTCGAAGCGAATGTAGGAAAACCACAGGTGGCTTACAAGGAAACCATCCGCAACAAAGTGAGAGCAGAAGGTCGCTTTGTACGTCAGTCCGGTGGTCGTGGACAGTACGGTCATGTGTGGATCGAGCTTGAACCTCTAGAGCGCGGCGCAGGCTATGTGTTTGAGAATAAAATTGTCGGCGGTGTTGTTCCACGGGAATACATTTCACCTGTTGATGATGGAATTCAAGAAGCACTGACCAACGGTGTAGTAGCCGGCTATCCGATGATCGACGTCAAGGCGGCAATTGTAGATGGGTCCTATCATGAGGTTGACTCCTCTGAAATGGCGTTTCATATTGCTGGATCCATGGCGTTGAAATCAGGCGCTCACAAGGCTGATGCTTATCTGCTTGAACCGATCATGAAAGTGGAAGTCACTGTTCCAGAAGAGTACATGGGTGACATCATGGGTGACATCAATTCGCGTCGAGGCCGTATTGAAGGCATGGATTCACGCGCAGGTGCCCAAATTATCCGCGGTTTTGTGCCACTTTCAGAGATGTTTGGCTATTCAACGTCGCTGCGATCGCGCACACAAGGTCGAGGAACATACAGCATGGAATTTTACAGCTATGAAGAAGTTCCGAAAAGTGTAAGTGCAGAAATTATTGCCAAAAATAAAGGAGAATAATCTCTAAATTACAAAGGAGTTGAATTCACTTGGGAAAAGCGAAATTTGAACGTAATAAACCTCACGTAAATATTGGCACCATCGGTCACGTTGACCATGGTAAAACCACGTTGACTGCGGCCATTACAACTGTGCTTGCACTTCGTGGCGGTGCACAGGCAATGGCTTATGATGCGATTGACAAAGCTCCAGAAGAACGCGAACGCGGCATTACCATTAACACGGCACACGTAGAATACGAAACTGTCAACCGTCACTATGCACACGTTGACTGCCCTGGTCATGCTGACTATGTGAAAAACATGATTACTGGCGCTGCACAAATGGACGGCGCGATTCTGGTCGTGTCTGCGACAGACGGACCGATGCCACAAACGCGCGAGCATATCCTGTTGGCGCGTCAGGTCGGTGTGCCTCATATTGTCGTGTTCCTCAATAAATGCGACATGGTCGATGATGAGGAATTGCTTGAACTCGTAGAGATGGAAGTGCGCGACCTACTCAATGAGTATGAATTTCCTGGCGATGACACCCCGATTATTCGTGGGTCTGCACTCAAAGCACTTGAAGATCCTAAAGGCGAATGGTCGACAAAGATCGATGATCTGATGGTGGCAGTGGATGATTTTATTCCTACACCAGATCGCGATACAGACAAGCCATTTTTGATGCCTGTTGAAGACGTGTTTACAATTACCGGTCGTGGAACTGTTGCAACAGGTCGTGTGGAACGTGGACAACTAAAAGTGGGCGACGAAGTGGAAATTGTCGGCTTTGAAGAAATGCCGCGCAAAACAGTTGCCACTGGTATTGAAATGTTCCGCAAATTGCTCGATTTTGCGCAAGCTGGGGACAACATTGGCGCATTGCTTCGTGGCGTGGATCGTAAAGACATTGAACGTGGTCAAGTTATTTGCAAACCAGGTTCAATTAAACCGCACACAAAATTTAAGGCACAAGTGTATGTACTAAAAAAAGAAGAAGGCGGACGCCACACTCCTTTTTTTGATAACTATCGTCCACAGTTTTATTTTCGGACAACGGACGTAACGGGCGTCATCACATTGCCTGAAGGCACGGAAATGGTAATGCCTGGTGATAACGTGACGTTAGCGGTGGAACTAATTTCACCAATCGCCATTGAAGATGGAACACGCTTTGCTATTCGCGAAGGCGGACGTACTGTTGGCGCTGGTGTTGTTGTCGAAATTACAAAGTAAGCATCTCGTTATGGTGATGAGTCGGGTGCAATATGTGCCCGACTTTTTGTTGTTTCACAGGATTCATAAATGGCATGCTCGCACACAAGTATGTATAATAGAACAGATGGTCATTGGGAGGGCGAAAATGGAAGACAATAAAAATAAGCGTTGGTCTGAGATTTGGGACTGGCTCAAGGCGATTATTGTTGCGCTAATTATTGCCGAAGGGATCCATTTGTTTATATTGCAACAATTTGTAGTGGACGGAGAATCGATGGATCCTACGCTCGCTAACGGTGAACATTTGATTATCGATTTGGTTCCTTATTATTTTGGACCACCTAAGCGTGGAGATATCATTGTGTTTCATGCCCCAGACGGACAAGACTGGGTGAAGCGTGTGATTGGGCTGCCTGGGGATACGGTGGCAGTCAAAAATGGCAAGTTGATACTAGATGGCAAGAAAATCAACGAGCCTTATATCAATGGTCCGATGAATCCCTACAACAACTATGGACCCATCACTGTTCCTAAAGGCGATCTTTTTGTCATGGGAGACAACCGCAATATTAGTGAAGACAGTCGTATTATTGGGCCAATTGCAGAATCAAGAGTCATCGGGAGAGTTGACCTTGTGTTCTGGCCGCTTAATGATTTTAAGGCAATTGGGTCAAGTCAAGAAAAATATTTGCCACAATCTTCGCCAAAAGGATAAAAGGCCTTGAATTTATTGTAGATATTCAGTATAATTTTATATTGTTGACTTTAGACTGCGATGAAGCAAAAGGTTGCTCATGTATCGTCTGCCATATGCGGTACCACTGAGGAAATTTTTGCGGAGTATGTCCAGACCATTGGGCGACGAAGGAGGGAAACATGTGGCAAAACAGAAAATCCGGATCCGTTTGAAAGCGTACGATCACAAACTGC
>JAJZCJ010000379.1 GCA_021846145.1 Bacillota bacterium | reverse complement strand
CCGAGACCCCCAGAGTAAATCGAAAGTGTTTCATCAATTCCAAATTCAGCCGTAAAGTACGCCGCGTTAATTTCCACAAGATCATCCTTTCAAAATAATTACTGGTACAAAATTTGGCACGAAAGTGGCAAAATCTCTGTTTGCTGATCCGCAAAGCCTAGAGGTATCACGCCAGCTTGGTCTTTATTTACTACAATTGTCCACGTGCCATCAGGCAGCCACATACTGGTTACGGTACGAAGCGGATTGACGATAACGAGTATGTGTTTCCAATCGTCGCCGTTCGCATGGTCTTTTAGAATCCAAGCAAGCAGTGGTGGTGACGTGTGTACAAATTCCAAGTGTTCATTCACTTGCGCGGCATCGCTCATGCGAAATGCGGGATGGGATTTGCGCAAGTGAATCAATCCTTTGTAATAAGAAAAAACATGAAAATATTCTAATTTGCGATGCCAGTCAAGTGCATTGATATCGTCGCCAGCCAGATACGTGTTGTCTTTTCCGTGTTTGGTGCGTAAAAATTCTTCGCCACTCTGCATAAAAGGAATGCCTTGGGAAGTGAATATGATGGCTTGCGCCAATAAATCCATGGTTATTTTTACATGCTCAGTCTCCCATGGGTCACTAATATGAATGCGATCCCAAAGTGTCCAATTGTCATGACAGGAGGCATAATTGACGGTTTCGCTAGGGGAGGCAGCAAAATCGTTCCATACACCTTGGTATGCGATGCTGCCCACCACCCCCTTTTTAACGTCATGTACGGTTGCTAATTGACCAGTAACATAGCCAGTATTGTTACGATCAAAAACTGAACCTACCAATGCATCACGTAATTGGTCGTTAAACACTGCGAGACCGGTGTGTTGCTGATCGCCTTTGAGTAGTAAATCATCTCCGAATATCCCTGATGGTCCTGCTGCCCATGGTTCACCATACAGAAGCACGTCAGGGCGAAGTTGTCGTAGGCTGTTTACAATCTCCATCATCGACGATTTGCCAATGAGTGCCATCAAATCAAAACGGAATCCATCAACGTGAAATTCGGTTAACCAATAAATCAGCGCATCTTTCACAAATTTTTGTACCATTGGTCTTTCCGTGGCCAACTCGTTGCCTACACCCGCGCCGTTAGTGTAATGGCCCTCCTCGTCAGTGCGAAAGTAATATTCAGGAACAATTTTATGAAACGATGAGGATGTGGTGTGAAATGAGTGATTAAACACCACATCCAAAATCACACCTAGTCCGTGTTGATGAAGTGAATAAATCATTTGCTTAAATTCGTAGATCCGTTCAATACCAGAGCGGTTGGAAGCATACCTGCCTTCTGGTACAAGATAAAATCTAGGATCATATCCCCAATTATACTCATCGGGGTTCTTTTCTTCGAATCTTCCGAATTCTGCAATCGGAAGCAGTTGAACATGCGTAATGCCTAACTCCAACAGGTGTTCTAGTCCAGAAACCAGCCCATCGGTTGATCTTTGGTGATGATCATTGAATTGTAGGTACTTACCTGGGTGAATAGCCCCAGAAGAAGAATGTGCGGAGAAGTCCCGCAGGTGCGTTTCATAAATAATAGCATCTGTGGCGCGCTCTAGTAAAATTTTACGGTCTGTGTCCCACGCTGGTGGATTGGTTCTCGCCAAATCGACGATCATTGCTCGTGATCGATCTGCGGCAAGGGCTTTGGCATAAGGATCGACTGCCAGCGTAGTAATTTGATGAATCTCCAATTGATAAAGGTAGTAAAATCCGTGCCAATTTCCAAGAAGTGTGGCAACCCAAGTGCCGTTTTGGTCATTTTTCATGGGCGTTTCTTGGATTGGCGCAGCTGCTTCGCTGTTGTAAATTAGCAAGGTGACCTGTGATGCAGTGGGTGCCCACACACGAAAATGTGAGGATGTGGGCTGGCAAACACAGCCTAAGTCATCATAAGCATAAAAATAAGCATCATCATCCAACGCGCGACGGGGAATCACGGTCGTATCTATTGATACGGCACCAGTAATCACACAAGGATGAGTGACATCGATTTCTTCAGGTAATAAAAGCTGCATCAATATCATTGAATTTGTGGGAGAGGGAAGGGGTACAGGCTTTGCTAACCACTTGTGCGATGTAATCAAATCCTTTACCCAAAATGATTCATTGAGTAGGTTGGGAACATAAGGTTCGAAAAGTCGCAACAATACAAGTGTCGGAGTGTCTAGATAAGCCTTTGTGACAAAAGGGAAAACCGCAGTTCGAGCTTCTGCGAGTGTATAAAAAAGTTGTGACTGTTTTTCAGCGACCCAAATCTCTGTGAACGGAGTCAGCAACTGAATATAGCGATCCTGTTCTCCCTCTTTTTGTAACCAGTGAGTACCGCCACGGCGAATGAGAAAGCCAATCTGTTCAAGTTCTGCAGGAACAGAGACTTGAAAGACCACTCCAAACTCATCTTGATATTGAGAATCATAACCACCACCTAACTGCGATTGGGTGCTTGAGGGCCATACCCACAAGTCCCAATCCAGATATTGGTGATCTAACCGATGATAATGAATGACAAGTGAATGCATAAACTCCTCTTATTTACTGCGCATTTGCCAACAAAACGTCCTCAGACAAAGGAAGATGGATTTTGCCACTGAGCAGATCTAGTTGGGTTTGATAGTATTGTTGAAGTGTTCCGATATCAGACCAATATCCGGTCGCGTGATGGCCATAAATAGGCATTCCTAACTGAAGCAGTCTAGGAAACAATTCATGTCCGAAATCATAAGGGCGATCCCTAGGAATGAATGAT
>JAJZCJ010000378.1 GCA_021846145.1 Bacillota bacterium | reverse complement strand
TCGACTCAGAATGGTACAGTTACCCATTGGGGGTAGTAGGTGGGATCACGCCATTCAATTTTCCAGCGATGGTGCCGATGTGGTTATATCCGATTGCGATCGCATGTGGCAATACATTTATCCTGAAACCTTCGGAACGAACACCGCTGTCCGCGATTTTCCAAGCAGAACTGCTTGCTGAGGCGGGACTCCCAGATGGTGTATTCAATTTGGTACACGGGGCCAAGGAAGTGGTCGATGCCATGCTCACCCATCCGGACGTGCGGGCGATCTCATTTGTCGGTTCATCATTGGTGGCGAAATATGTGTATGAAACTGCTGCAGCCAATGGGAAACGTGTGCAGGCATTAGCAGGGGCCAAGAACTATCACATTATATTGGGTGATGCGCCACTTGACAAAACGATTGAGATTTTGTTGGCATCAGCGTTTGGCAATGCCGGAGAGCGGTGCCTCGCGGGCAGTGTGGCCGTTGTTGAAGAGGCTATTGCGGATGAATTTGTGGCCGAATTTGCAAAAGCGGCAGCAAATTTGACGATTGGAGACGGGATGGTACAGGGGAACGAATTGGGGCCTGTGATCCGGGAAGAACATCAACAGAAAATCATTGGTTACATTGAACGAGGTGTGGAGGAAGGCGCGGAGTTGGTCCGTGATGGCCGTATCATCGATCAAGCTGTAGGGGACGGGTACTTTCTTGGGGCAACATTGTTTGACCACGTCCAACCAGAGATGACGATTGCGCGTGAGGAAATTTTTGGCCCTGTACTAAGTGTGATTCGCGTGAAAGATCTCGATCAGGCGATTGACGTGGCGAACAAATCGCAGTACGGAAATGCTGCGGTGCTTTACACAAGAAGCGGTGCCGCAATGCGCAAGTTTCGTGAGAACATTCAAGCGGGTATGCTGGGGATCAACATTGGAGTACCGGCACCAATGGCATTTTTCCCATTTGGTGGGTGGAAAGGGTCGTTCTATGGTGATCTTCACGCGACTGGCCGCGAAGGTGTGGAGTTTTATACGCAGAAAAAAGTGGTCATCACGCGTTGGTATTGAAACAGATCACCCCGATGCACATGATGCGATCATATCCAGAAATTGTCGGTTAGTGCATTTTGAGCACCAGTCAAGGGGATTTCGTGTGCGGTGACACTTTTTAAAAGAGCATGGGTGACCCGACGACTACACGGAAGGTCACCCACATGAAGGATGATGTTACCGTCAATCCGTGTCGGGATGAATCGCTTCGTGCTGCCAGTGGTTGTTATTAGATATCGGCACCAGTTCCCCAATGTCACCGAGAGCTGTGAAATAGGCGATATATTTCTGTCCGCAAACACTGCAATAGTAAATCTCGTAATCGCTGCTGAACTCGATTTGTTCAATCTGCCCGTGGTGGCCACAATGTGGACACAACATGCTACATCACTCCCCAACCATGTGTTTGAAGTGCCTACACCCACATTATACGACTTCGTATTACCACTTGGAATATCCGTCCGAAAATCAAGTCCCTTTGCACTATCGATGGTCGAAGACCGTGTGCTTGTATTCTGCGTCGTGTATGGAGTACCCTATATAGAGCCAGTATCATGCGGGGTTGACGTTTTTGACGGAGGGCGACATGAGTTTTATCACACAACCATTCGATGAATTTTTAGGATTCCAATATGAGCGAGTTAGTGCGAGTGTCGTGCGATTGGTATTACCGTTACAGCCTATTCACTTTAATAGTGTAGGTGTTGTTCATGGGGGCATCATCTCGACACTTGTGGATGTAGCGATGTCTAATTTAGTGGCAACGGATGCTGACGGTGTGCAAAAGGCAGTGACTATTGATTTGCATACCACCTTCTTGCAGGGGGCGCAGGGAAAGGCGCTGACTGCTGAAGCTGAGATCAGCAAGCAAGGACGCACACTTTTGTATGCTGACTGTAAAGTTTTCGATGATCAGCTTCAACTTGTGGCAAAAGCAACGGGCACTTTTTTTATTAAATAACGATGCAAAGATTGTAAAGGGGTCACGTAGTGAAATTGATTATTGCTGAAAAGCCATCTGTGGCTAAGGATATTGCCAACGTATTAGGTGGTGTCAAGCGACATAACGGGTTTGTCGAGGCCAATGGATACACGGTCACATGGGCGGTGGGTCATTTAGTCACCTTGGCTGATGCTTTTGATTATGATGAAAAATTTAAGCGATGGAATGCTTTGGATTTGCCGATTGTTCCGAATCCGTTTCAATTAAAAGTGATTGCATCTTCCCAAAGTCAGTTTCACATTGTCGCTGGATTACTGAAAAAGGCCGATGAAGTGATTGTGGCTACCGATGCTGGCCGCGAAGGCCAATTAATATACGAGTTGATTTCTGCTCATGTGGGGTATCGCGGCATCACCAAACGACTGTGGCTGTCCTCCATGACAGAGGCAGCGATTCGCGAAGCTTTTACCCGCTTAAAAGATAATTCTGAGTACGAAAATTTATACTTTGCGGGTTTCTCGCGCGCCCAAGCTGATTGGTTAGTAGGGATCAATGCGACTCGTGCGATGACCGTTCATGCGGGTACTTTACTGACTATTGGGCGTGTTCAAACGCCTACATTGGCAATGATCGTGCGTCGTGATCAAGAGATTGAGAATTTTCAGCCGGTGCCTTATTTTGAGGTGGAGGCTGTTTTTGTTCATGATAAAGGGAATTACAAGGGCAAATGGTTAAGCAAAAATAACGGTACTCGTTTGGACAACCAAGCAGAGGCAGCGTTGATTGTGCAAAAGGTGCAAGGCAAGGAAGGTATCATTACCAAACTTGAGCAAAAGACAAGCAAAGAGCAACC
>JAJZCJ010000045.1 GCA_021846145.1 Bacillota bacterium | reverse complement strand
GTTTCCTCTGTCAAGGATGGAAACACATTGAGCACATGCTTGCCAATTACTTCGCTAGGCTCCAGTCCGTCCAGCCATCCTGCCCAGCGATTGTAGTACACCGTGTTGCCCATCATGTCTACCGCGTGTACACCAAGTTCCAATGATTCCAGCAACGCACCCAACCACGCATCTGTCTCACGTTTACTCATCTTGGTTGTCCCCTGGAAAAAAGACTCGTTGCACAGTGACGTCATGCTTGCGTACTGCTTTCACCAAAAATGAAGTTTTCGACAACGCCACAGCCCGACCATCATCATCAAATAAATAAATTTCTTTTGATGTTTGTGCCACCCCTGATTCCCCATTATAAGTATGGCTATCTACCATATCGTGAATTAGGTAATACTCAGGCGCAAAGCCTCGTTTGCTCACTTGTTCTTGCATCGACGCATACACTCGTTGCCCCTCATCCCAGCCTGATACATCTGTTCCCCGAAACAGCCGACGGTCGAGCAGCCGTTGGGACAAGTCTCGCAATACCGGATCCTGATGATGAGTCCAGATATGCATTGCAGCCCACAAGATGGCGTCATCTAGTTCAAGGTACGCCTCTATCGCTCCTGGTTGATCACTTTGCAAGTGGCCTACAAGCAACATGTTTAGCCCCTCCAGTCCTGGGATGGAAGCATGGATATGCTGTGCCCGTTTCAGCATTTTTTCCATCATCACTTCTGCCGCGCGTGTAGTGCGGTGAAAATACACATGGAGATACATATAATAGCGACTCATGATGTAATCTTCGGCAATGCTCTGGCCTTTTTTAAGATCAAGTCCCACTTCCACTTCGCCATTGACCTCGCCTATACGCATCACATGCAGCAACCACTCGACATCAAACGTGCCATATCCTGCTCCAGTGAACAAGGAGTCTCGCAACAAGTAGTCAGTGCGATCCATATCTAACTGACTAGATAATAGCTTCACCACCGCTCGCGAAGGCGCAAAAGTCTGATCAATCACCGCTGCCACCTGTTCAGCAAACCCCCGCTGATAACCCTCTAGCACCTGATGCACCTCGGTACTTGGCGCACGCAAAATGGCGGTCGTCCATTTTTCATGACGTTCTCCGGTCACTGATTCTAGCGCATGCGAAAAAGGTCCATGCCCGAGATCGTGCAGCAAAGCAGCCGCAATCGCAATGTGCCGATACGCAAACAACTCAGATTCTACCGCTCCCCCTTGCAAAGCGGTCAAATCTAAAAATCGCCGCATCAAGTGAGCCACACCCAGTGAATGCAAAAATCGCGAGTGCTCTGCACCGGGATAGGCAATGTTGCTCATCCCTAATTGACGGATCCGGCGCAAGCGTTGCAGTTCCTTGGTGTTAATCAAATCAACCAACAGTTGGTCGTTGTCATCAAAGGCAATCAGGTTATGGACGGGGTCGCGAAAACTTTTCACGAAATGCCTCCTATGTTCGTAGTCAATATTGCCATTGTCAAACTCGACGTTTCATGGGATGCTTAAAATCAGGAATCAAAGAGACAAGCTGGGAGGATTTCGATCAGGATGAACGCTTATGAACGCAAAGTATTGCAAGAATGGCTGAGAACAGCAAATCAACCTGAAAAATTTCCCATTCGCTTAACCAGAAGATTTTCTGGCGGGATAAGTCAAATTGTCAAAACCATTGAAAAAATCAATCACAAGAAAACACAAGCGATCTATGCGCGTATCCAAGAAGCGGCAAAGGGCATGATCATCAAGACACTGGAACAAGCCGCCACCCTCAAACAATTGGAGCGCGTAGAAAATGAGTTACAAAAGCTTGGCAACCATGCCCAATGCGCCAGCGAGATTCGCCTTTTACCTTTGGAAATCAAAGATGAAGTCGCACGTCGCTTAGCTTATTCACAAACCATCTCCATTAGCGCAGAAGGGGTCACTGCCGGCTTCCTGACGTCACTTTTTGAACTGGTGCCTGGTCTTCAAGGGTTGATCATTCCCACTATTTTGGCCGACTTGTATGCCACCATTCGCTTACTCTCGCAAAGCGCGGTGCAAATCGGCTATAGCTATGGCTACAATTTACACAACGAAGAGGATCTACCTCATTTTTTAGTAGCCATGACTCCTACTGCAAAGGATGCTCAGGCGATTGAGGCCAAGCTCACCGCTCATTTGGCAATCCGAGAATCGGCGACAATAGCCGCACGCGCAATCAGTCAACACGTTACCGTAAGTATGCTTGCAGGCGGATCACCGCTCATCGGCTCCCTAATAGATACCTTGGCCACTAGAATTACACTTTATTTCATTGAAAAAGAGGGCAGTCTCCTGATTCCTGTCGCAGGTGCCGTGTTGCAAGGCGCAATCAACGCCTCTTTTGCACGCATGAATTACCAAGATGCCAAGCGCTACTTTCAACGCCTACACTTCATTGACCGTTACGGTGAGGAATACTTGGAGGACAACCTGCAATCAATGCGTCAAGGCACAGCCTAATCAGCTTAGTCCCATGTCAGATCCATCACGATTTGCAGCGGAATCGTCTCGGTCTTTTGCATCGTCATCCATGCAGATAGCACTGCATGAAGACTGTTGCCTTGGACGGTGACATTCAATTCTGCCGTAACTACCTCAAGCGCGATATCGCCTTCTGGGAGCCGATAATACCCTTCTGTTTTTTTCCCATTGATAAAGGTATAATCGCTCTCTACGTGACCTTTTCTGACGACGCGCAATTGTGGATCTTCGGGATCACTGACATCAATCACCATTCGCGTCTTGGTGCCTTGCCAGCCTTCATTTTCTTCCGTATACACCAGTGCGTATTTATTTTTTAGAAATGTGATATGAGTCGGCATGACCTGATCAGTTTCTAGTGAATGGACATGAAGGATGCCCGTCATTTGTTTTCGCTTTTCCATCCCATCAACCCATATCCCGCTCAAATCCCATAAGCGAGCAATGCCTCGCGCAGGATTTTTGCCGCCACAATTTGTGTTTGTTCAGTTGGATCTAGCACCGGTGCCACTTCGACTAAATCAAAGCCGACCACATTCAAGCCTTTCATCACATGGATGCTGTCAACCAATTCACGCGATGTGATCCCGCCAGCTTCGGCCGTTCCGGTACCAGGTGCAAAAGCGGGATCAAGTACGTCAATGTCAATGGTGATGTAAACAGGGTGATTACCCAACTCTGCGACCACCTCTTGTAATGGCTTCATTACTTCAAAGGGGTAAAAATGCGTATTGGCACGGGCATAGGCGAATTCCTCACGCGTTCCAGAGCGGATACCAAACTGATAAATTCGTTCTGGCCCTAGAATTTCTGCCACTTTTTTAATCACAGCAGAATGAGAAAGCGGCTCCCCTTCATACCCATCACGCAAGTCCGCATGAGCGTCAATGTGGATGATGCGCAGATCGGGCACACGCTTCGCTACTGCCTGAATCACCCCCAGTGATACGAGGTGCTCGCCCCCTAAGCCAAACGGAAGTTTGCCGTCATCCAGCCACTTACCTACATAAGATTCGATGACTTCCAGGCTGTGAGCGGCATTCCCAAAAGGCAGCGGCATGTCACCAGCATCAAAATACGCCACATCTTCTAAATGGCGATCTAAATAGGGACTATACTCTTCAAGTCCAATTGACACCTCGCGGATACGTTGCGGACCAAGCCTAGCACCTGCCCGAAAGGACGTGGTCCAATCCATCGGCATACCGTAAATCACAATCTGAGCTGCCTCATAATCAGTCGTTGACCCGATAAATGTGCGACCTGAATAGGCAAAGTCAAACGCTTCGCGATGAGTATGGTCACTCATTGTACCAATTCCTCCACAAACCGAGGTAACACAAATGCTGAACGATGTAATGCCGGCGTGTAATACTTGGTATCAAGCATAGCACTGCGCGATTCATCTGCAAGTGTTTGCGGATCATATCGTTTGGAGCCGATAGAAAAACTCCACAGTCCACTAGGATAGGTAGGAATAGATGCCAAGTATAAGCGTGTGATCGGGAACAATGAGCGCACATCAGCCTGCACGTTGCGAATCAGTTCCCCGTTAAAAAACGGCGATTCACTTTGCGCCACAAATATGCCATCCTCCTTGAGTCCATGATAGATGCTTTCATAAAAAGACTTGGCAAAGAGCCCCACCGCAGGGCCGATGGGATCGGTAGAATCAACGATGATGACATCATATTCACCAGGATGATCCTTCACGTGAGCGATACCATCTCCCACTTCCACCACCGCGCGTGAATCCCCTAGTGCCACTGCAATTTGCGGCAAATACACCTTAGAGACTTCGATCACGCGATCATCAATTTCGGCAAGTACCGCTGTCTCCACCGAAGGATGTTTCAAGACCTCGCGAATCACGCCTCCGTCCCCACCGCCTACCACTAATACTTTGCGCGGATTTGGATGCGCACCAAGCGCGATATGAGCAATCATTTCATGATAAATAAACTCATCCCGATCAGTCGTCATCACGCACCCATCAAGTACCAACATCCGCCCCCACTGCAGTGTGTCGATCATAGCCAGTTCTTGATATGGCGTCGTTTCCGTATGTAATGTTTCTTTGATTTTCGCAGTAATTCCGAAATGTTGCGTTTGTTTTTCCGTGTACCACAACTCCATGTTATCCCACTCCTTCTTCGTTCACGTTACTATTATACCATGGTCAACAGGTGAAAATATTGGTTTAGGAACGCCTTGCTCCGGTGATACTATGGCTGGAAAAGGGAGGAAATCAAGTGGCGAATGATACGATTCACCGAACGCAGACCTTGGCCAAATTTTTAATTGTAGGAATTAAGCTTCCCCCAGCCACCCGCCGTGTGATCACCGGTTCACTCGTTACTGGTATAGGCCTTGCCGCGCTCTTTGTCACCTATTTGCGTTTTACACCATTGCCTCCTCAAGTCATGAATGACCCTTCTACCATTACTGATATTGGCGATGTCAGCCTTGGACATCTGATCGCCGATGGCGTGGATCGCGAAATTGTGCCCTTATCTGCCGTTCCCATCTACTTACAAGAAGCGACCATTGCCGTTGAGGACGCCAGCTTTTACAATCACAATGGCATTAACCTAAAAGGCATCATCAGAGCCTTTATCGCCAATCTTCATGCTGGCCATATTGTCCAAGGCGGTTCCACCATTACCCAACAATTAGCGAAAAACTTATTCCTCTCCAACGATCGCACGATTTGGCGTAAAATTCGCGAGACCACGTACGCACTGCAACTAGAGTGGCGTTTTTCCAAATCGCAAATCCTTACCGATTACTTAAATAGCATCTACTACGGCGATGGTGCCACAGGCGTAGGTACGGCTGCTGAATATTATTTCGGTAAATCTGTCTCCCGCCTAGATCTGGCGGAAAGTACGCTCCTTTCCGGTCTCCCAAAAGGCCCCAGCCTGTATTCACCACTACTTCATTATTCGGCTGCCAAGGATCGGCAACGGGCCGTGCTCGAAGCGATGGTGAAAGCGGGTTATTTAACGAGAAGTGCCGCACACGCCGCATTTTTGGAACCTTTGCATTTTGCTCACCATCGCATTGCTGGCTCAAGTGCGCCTTATTTTCTCAATGCAGTAGAAACTGCCGCTACACATGAACTGCCGCTAAAAAAAGAAGACCTGTATCGAGGCGGCTTTGTTATCCACACCGCACTTCAGGCTCCTCTACAGAGTGCATTAACCAACTCCATCGAAAATCGCCTTGCAGATTATCCTGGCCTGCAGGTGGCAGCAGTGGTTTTAAATCCGAAAACCGGAGATATTCTTGCCTATGCAGGCGGTCGGGAGTATCGCACTAGTCCCTATGATCGCGCGCAGGCAAGACGGCAACCTGGCTCTACTTTTAAACCGTTCGTCTTTTCCGCTGCGCTTGACCACGGATTAACACCAGCGTTGCATATACAAAGTGCTCCAAAAATGATCCATTATGACAGCAACCGTGTGTATATGGTGCACAATTTTGCCGATCAATACGCTGGCCACCCGATCAGCATGAGACAGGCATTGGCGCATTCAGACAACGTATATGCTGTGTCCACTGAAATGTTGACCGGTATGAAGCAAGTCATTCGTGAAGCGGAGTTATTTGGCCTGCCTCACAACATGTCGCCGTACCCCTCGCTGGCGCTTGGCGTATTTCCCGTATCGACACTGGAACTAGCGAGGGCGTACGCTGTTTTTGCAAACGGCGGTTACCTCGTCAAACCACGATTTTTTTCCCAAATCACTGACAAAGAAGGTCACTCACTCTATCAAAATCCGGAAGAAAAAATTCTTGCCATCTCTCCTGCCACTAGTTTTCAAGTAGCAAATATGCTAACTAGCGTGATGGCACCCGGAGGCACGGGTTATCGTGTGGCTCACCTGTTGCCAAGTGGTATCTCAGCTAAAACTGGCACCACTGACACCGATGCGTGGATGGTTGGCTTTTCCCCTGAACGCGTCTGCGCAGTGTGGGTGGGGTATGACACACCGCGTCCCATTGACAGTATAGAAGCGCACATCCCGTCATCTATTTTTGCTGATGTCATGAAGACACAAACTGGCCACTCTGCTGCAAAGGCCATTTCCGCCCCTGGGGAGTTAGTACAACGGGTCATCGACCCCGCAACAGGCCAGCTAGCCACCTCCAATTGTCCTGTGCGGGAAACAGACTTCTTTGTCGCAGGCAGCGAACCCACACAATCTTGCACCACTCATCTTGGGCGCGGGGCATCTTCTGGAGAACATTTAAATCAACTCTTTCATTCATTTAAATATTGGCTCCGTCGCATATTTCCATAGTGAAAGGATAAATAGTATGATGGACTAATTATTGGGTTGCAAGAGAGTGAGTGGCTAACTTGAGTAATACACCAAACCATCAGGCCGTCTGGCGGACGATGCTGATCTTTCTAGTCCCGATTATGCTAAGCAATGGATTACAATCAATTGGGCAATTAATTGGCAGTATCATTGTGGGACGCTGGCTAGGTGTGAATGCGCTGGCTGCCATTTCCGCATTTTTTCCGCTGTTCTTCTTGCTCGTATCTTTCACCATCGGCATAGGAGCAGGTAGTTCCATCCTAATCGGGCAAGCGTACGGCGCAGGCAATCAGGAACGCCTCAAGGCCGTGATTGGCACCACACTCACTTTCACCTTTGTGATCGGTGTTATCCTGGCGCTCGCTGGGGGAATATTCACGTGGGATTTGTTGCGGTTTATCGGCACCCCGGACAATGTGATTGCCACTAGTGTGCATTATGCGCGCATTCTGTTTTGGGCGATGCCTGTGATGTTTCTGTACTTTTCCTATACTACCTTCATGCGTGGCACCGGTGATTCCAAAACTCCCTTCTATCTGTTGATCATTAGCACAATTCTCAATCTTGGCCTATTGCCTTTGTTAGTATTTGGACTGATAGGGCTGCCCAGACTAGGCGTATACGGAGCCGCATACGCCTCAGTGGCATCAACTGCGCTCACCTTGGTCGTCATGCTCATTTGGTTGGCAAAGGTAAATCACCCATTGAAATTTGACGCCTCCGTACGAAAGCATCTGAAAATGAACGGGGAATTGCTGAAATTGTTGCTGCGACTTGGCATTCCGTCAAGCATCAACATGATTCTGGTGTCTCTGTCTGAACTCGCAGTGATTTCCTTTGTAAACCATTTCGGATCAGACGCAACTGCTGCGTATGGTGCTGTGAACCAAGTGGCTAGTTACGTGCAAATGCCCGCCATCAGCCTTGGCATCGCCGTGTCGATATTTTCTGCACAATCAATCGGAGCAAACCAGCTGGATCGGCTCAAAGAAGTGGTGCGGGCAGGCATTGCCTTGAACTATATTATCGGTGGAATAATGATCATCTTCGTCTACATTTTCTCCGAAGACATTCTCGCTTGGTTTTTAACCAGCATGAGTACACTGCACATTGCACACAGCCTGCTGATGATTACGCTATGGAGTTACTTGATATTCGGCAACGCGCAAGTGATTGCCGCGACCATGCGTGCCAGCGGCACGGTGTTGTGGCCGCTCATCTTTAGCGTCATTGCCATCTGGCTCGTGGAAGTGCCTGTTGCGTATGTGCTGTCTCACGATACAGGCTTACAAATTAGGGGAATATGGGTGGGATACCCAGCCGCATTTATCGTAAACTTGGTTCTACAGTACTCATATTATCGGTGGGTATGGAA
The DNA here is from genome assembly GCA_021846145.1 of Bacillota bacterium. The sequence goes on along the minus strand of JAJZCJ010000045.1, from coordinate 7,933 downwards.
GAAAAAACAGATCACGCGGCTAATTCACTGAGTTCCCCCAATGTGTTACAATTGTATATAAAAATTGTTTTGATAAGTGAGGGATCCCCATGCTGGAATTATCTGCTCGTGCCCAAACGATTTCTCCATCGCCCACCCTGTCCATTGATACCAAAACGAAGGCACTTAAAGCCTCTGGTGTGGATGTGGTCAATTTGAGCGTGGGCGAACCTGATTTTCCCACTCCTGATCGCGCAGCCCTTGCTGGCGTCGCGGCAATTGCCAACCAGTTTACTAAATACACGGATGTTTCGGGTATTCTGGAACTTAGACAAGCGATCGCAAATAAACTTCACGATGAGAATGGATTGTCCTACACCCCCGCCGAAATCATTGTCTCCTCTGGGGCTAAACACTCTTTGTATAATATTTTTATGGTGATCCTGAACCCTGGTGACGAGGTTCTGCTTCCCGCCCCTTATTGGGTCAGTTACCCAGAGCAAATTCGTCTCGCAGGCGGTGTTGTCGTCGCTTTGCCGACCAACGAACAGACGCATTTCAAAATCACTCCGGCGCAATTGGAAGCGGCGATTACAGAGAAGACAAAAGCAATTTTACTTAACTCGCCAAGCAATCCAACAGGCTCGGTGTACTCCCCAGAAGAGATTCAGGCGCTGGCAAGCGTGATTGAGAAACATTCACTTTTTGTCATCAGTGACGAAATTTACGAACAACTTATTTATGGCGTCACTCATTACAGCATTGCTCAATATAGTGACACACTCAAAGAACGCACCTTTCTCGTCAACGGATTTTCCAAAACATACGCCATGACCGGGTGGCGCGTCGGCTATGTGGCAGGTCCGGCCACATTTATCAAGGCGATGTCCAGCTTCCAGTCACACACCACAGCCAATCCGGCCTCGATTTCACAGAAGGCGGCATTAGGAGCACTTGGCACTTTTGATCCTCGGCACCGCGAAGAGTTCAAGGCTCGCCGCGACTACGTGTTAAATGAATTGGGCAGTTTCTCGGGAGTATCTTGCACCAAACCGGATGGGGCATTTTATTTATTTCCGAACATCAAACCGCTGTTGGGCAAAACATTTCACAGAAATAATGGCGACGCAGTGATATTGCAAACGGTAGACCAGCTTTGCGAGGAACTATTGACGGAGTTGCACGTGTCTACTGTGCCTGGCAGCGGATTTGGCGCACCTGAAAACTTCCGCATCTCTTATGCGACTTCCATGGAACAACTGCAAAAAGCCATGGCACGGATGAAGGACTTTTTTGCGCGAATAGATTAGAAAAGTATTCACGGATTCCTTTTTTATCAACATGAGTGAAGCCCAACATTCCCACCATGCGAACCCACTGCGTTGGTAGATGGTTGGGCTTCACTAGTATTAGCCCATTTTAAGCATCCATTTTGCCTAATCTTGCGATGCCCGATGCCTCTATCTCTTTGGCGAGCCTATTGATGACGGTTTCCAATAAATCCGTCCCGTCAATTTCCAACGCCACCTCTGCAATTGCTTCTATTAAATCAAAATAAAAAGCAGGGCTGCCAGTGAGTCGATGCCAAAACTCTTGGCCAGCATAAACAGGATAGTGACATTTTTCTTTGATCCGCTTATAGTGGTTGCTCAATTCGTCCTCCGTTCCTCTTAACACTCCAACCACAAGATCGCCATATGCAATGTTCAAATTATTAGTACGGGCTAAATTTTTTATGTCTGTAAAATGCCCATCAATCGTATCTACGTCGTCCCTGTTAATTGTGTTTGGCCCTGTTTTGACCTGGCAATATTTTTTACGCCCATCAATCTGGTCAATGAATTCAATGTCTAACCCTGGAACTACGGAAGCAAATCCGGCTAAAACATGGGTACAAAATTTTTGGAATTGTGTCCCAAACGATGTGGTGATTGAGGTTCCTAAAACCCGTGGAAGAACCATGGCTTTTGCTATACTTTTTGAATCAGCATTGCCCGTTAAAAAATACGCTAAATACAACGAAAGAAACGGATGTACGTCAAATTCCGAGAGTGAACTGCACTTTTCAGTATTGATTACATGCCTTTCTGCAACATTTTTACGAAAAAAGTCCTTCGCCTCATTGATAATTGTCTTTATTTCAATATCTTCCAAAACCATCACCTTTTTTATTTTTCATGTGACTTCAAATATTCATCACTAATTGTTCTACAGAATCAGTGACTTCTTCCTTTGCATTCAAGCACGCAATAATTTGTTGTCCAACTCTATAAGCCAGCTTCACAGGAACGGCGTTGCCAATCTGTTTGTATTGTTCTCCTACACTTCCTTTAAATTCCCACCAATCCGGGAATGTTTGTATTCTTGCGTATTCCCTAACAGTAAAGGGGCGAGTTTCTTCCGGATGACATCTTTCTGTCTGTTTTTGGGATGGTGATGTTGTGAGCGTGAGACTGGGTTCATCCCATGACATTCGACGAGCCATTCCCGTTCTTCCCCCACCGGAATAATAACTCTTCCCCATAAATGACTTTTGCAATTCCACTGGCAGGTTTCTCCAACAACCTCCTGGTGGTACAAGTTTCAATATTTCTTGACGTTTTTCCGAGTATTTCATGCCTTCAGATTGTGGGACATTTTTCAAAGCTTCACGAAGAGTCACAATACGTCGATATTCTCGAGGAAAATGAAAAGTAAGTTTCAGATCCGTTCGAGTACCAACTATCAGAACCCTTTCACGCTTTTGCGGAACACCGTAATTGACTGCGTTTACTAACTTATACTTTACGTCATACCCGAGTTCAGAAAGGACTGACAAAATAGTCGATAATGTCCGTCCATTGTCATGATTTATTATTCCACGGACGTTCTCAGCTAGGAACATTTTAGGCTCTAATTCCTTCACAGCTCGTGCAAACTCAAAAAATAATGTACCACGTGTATCTTCGAATCCCATTTTTTTACCAGCATAACTAAATGCTTGACAAGGAAATCCTCCAACTATTACATCTGCCTGAAATTGTGTAAAATCAATATTTCGCACATCTTCGTTTACAACATTCCAGCCAGGTCGGTTATGTTTTAAGGAGTCACATGCGTATTTGTCAATTTCTATCAACGCAACCGATTCAAGACCAGCATATTCCATTCCTAAAGCTAACCCACCTGCTCCTGCAAAGAGTTCGATTGTTTTTATTCCTGACATTGGCATAGCGCTTATCTCGCTGAAAACACCATCCATTAAATGGACATATTCGGTTTCGGTTTCAAAAATTACTGATGGAAGCACATCAAACACCTCACAGAGTTTTAGAACATTACTTTTGATAGGACTGTATTTTTTGGAAAGCATCACTGAAAGTTGATTTTTCGTTATACCCAAATGTGACGCCAACTCTGTTTGGGTGGAGATTTGTTTTTGCGCCATAAGTTCTTGGACCTTGAATTTATCGATCCTCAAATCAAAAACCTCCAAACGGCTTGTCTAGCGCATGTTATGAATAAATTTTAACACGCTTAATTAGTTTTTTGAAATAGCATTTTGTGTACATATGTTCTCTATTGTAAATATTCGTTGTCTTGCCTATATTACCTAATATGTTACAATCATGATAGAGTGTCAGTTTGTTTGTTTGGCGGGATGGATCGAGCACACGCTAAAAAAGACTGAATATACCGAAGAAAAACACAAAATGAATCTCAGAAATAATAATAGCAGGTTTTATGATTTTTTATACTCACTAACAATTGCTGATAGTACAGATACCGGGGGGATTGCATGATGAGTACGAATTCAGAATTAGATTTATTGTTTCGCATGGTGCCACAAGATAGTTATATCATTTATATGGATGCGAATGGGAATATTGCAAGGTTGCAAAAGTCCCATCGATTCCCCTTCACCATAGAAGTGGGAGATCGCATTGAACAAGATCATATCAAAAAAACCAACACGGCTAGGTGTTACCAAGAAAAAAAGTATTTAGAGGCACAAGGAAATCCAGAAACTTTCGGATTTAATTACGTGTCAAAATCCATCCCCCTATACGAAGATGAAACATTTCGCGGAGTGGTCAGTGTAGTGTTTCCATCAGATAACACAAAACTTTTAGAACAAGGGGTCAATAATTTATCGGAACACGTAGGTATGCTCGATACGTTAGGGCATGAGATGGCTGTTGCCGGGCAGGAACAAGCGACGAATTCCGAAGCGATTGCAAATAGTGTAGAGGACTTATCCCATCACGCCAAAGCACTCGTCGAAATTAACGCATTGGTATCTGAAGTGGCGACACAAACAAACCTTTTAGGGCTGAACGCCTCGATTGAATCAGCGAGAGCAGGCGATCTCGGACGCGGGTTTGGCGTTGTCGCGAGTGAAATTCGACGGTTGTCCACGACAGTCAAAGATTCCAGCAAACAGGTCAATGGTAAAATTGGAGAAATTTTGCGCGCGATTGATTCCATTCAGAAAGCAATCCACGAAAGTTCTGCAAATACAGAAGAATTATCAGCACAGTTGCAAGAGTTATCCGCAAGCGTAGCGCAAGTTCACCAAACAACGGTGACCTTGTCTAAATTAAAATAGCCAATTCAATACAGAACGAAATGTCGCCTCCCGTCATATGTTAAGGGTGGATTGGTCTTCTCTGAGGAGGTGACACACAATGGAGCAACCACAACTAAGTCGGGGTCAAAAACAGCCGTCAAAACACAGCAAAAACCTACGATCACGCACGAAAAAGCGCCTCCCCAAAAAACAGAAAAGTACACCTTCTACCCCAACGTCACCTAAAACCAATAAACCCAATTGGGGCAAAATTTTATCTCCCAAAAACATGGAGGAATCTCTGACTACTATTTCTACATTGCGCAATTTTTGCAAACAATGCATACGCTACGTCCAGCAAGCGGATGGTCTACTCGATACCCTCTATGTCACCACCAATTCCCTACAGGAATCTGGTCTACTCAAAAAAATTTCAGAATCAAAAGGCAAAAATTTGAACTCAGGTGACTTTACCACCATGCTGCTCGCCTTGATGAATTCACCACTAGGCAACTCGTTTTTCAAGCGCCTGACAGGTGGCGATAGCGGCAACTCGGACACGCCAGCCACCCCATCAGCAGACGCAGCACCTGCCCCAAGCGCAGCGCCGCAGTTGCCTGCCTCTGCACCACCGACGCAACCGCGATATCCCGGTATGCCTCAACAGCCACCATATGGTTATCCTCCAGGCACCATGCCAATGTAAAAAAGCGTCATGTCTTTCCAGTAAACGGAAGGACATGACGCTTTTTTATTCACTCACTTAATGAATTTCTTGATTTCCTTTAAGGTTTTTTCATCCACCCGATCTGCTGCGTACTTTTTGGCAATTTCCTCGACGGATAGATCTGGGCCTTTTTCGCCTGAGTTTTTCGTGATGTCAGTGTACGCATTCATAAAAGCATCGATGCGCTTGGGATCTACTTTTACCCCAATATCTTGCGCAATAGTCTCGGTCAACTGCTTGACCGTTTGCGGATTTCGCCATTCTTCCGGCTTCATGTTCTTGACTTTTTTCAAAGCGTCAAACAAATTCCCGCGATCGATTCGTTTGATGTTTTCCTTCAGTGCGTCTAAAGACCCAACAGGTTCGGCCGCTGACTTGTCATTGCGCGCTGCGGCATGGTTGTTCGCTTCTGCAGGAGTGCGAGATTTGGCGTTTTTCTTTTGCGCGGGCGAACGTCTTAGCGTATTTTTGTGCATGCTCATCCCCCATATCTGGCAACAGTTCTTTGTTGACCCTACAGTATATGGACACCAAGGTAGTTCAGTCACCACAATCGCCCATACCAGTTCGAATGACACTGCATATTTTAGGGACAAAGGAGGTAACCCTCATGCTTTTATCCGTTTATGGCGATTCCATTGCTACTGCCTATGGACTCCGCCCTGCGCAGGGATTCGTCCCTAAACTCGCAAACAATTTTGCTACATTTTCAAAACGTTACGCCAACTACATCAATTTCGCACAAGACGGGATGACTAGTTGGGACCTAGCCAGTGCGTTGGGGTATCACATAGACTGGCGTGCAGGGCTCAGAGAAGCCGATACCATTTGTATCCTGATCGGCGGAGATGACCTGATTCAGGCACTCCCTTTATGGCTTACATCCTCATCAAAATCGGCTGTTCAAAGAGCCCTTATTTATAGTCGCCAAGCTTATTTTTCAGTGATTTCCACTGCTGTTTCGCTCCAAAAAAGACAATCAACGATGGCGATCGGCACCATTTACAACCCTTTTCCCAATACGCCCGTGGCAGCGGAGGCCATCAATTTATACAATGAACAGATCATTGTGCCCGCTGCCCAAAAATTCAGCGTACCGATCGCCCCCGTACACGCAGCGTTTGCAGGATCAGAACCGCAGTTGATTCGGGGTTACAGTAATGGCGTCGCAGGCTCCTCAAGCAAGCATAGTGCACAGATTCCAATACACCCAAACGCCCAAGGTCAATCTGTCATTGCAGGGGTGTTTGCAGATGCTTTGCAATTTTCAACCCACTCCCCAAAAAAGTGATAGAGAGAAAACAATGATCATCAACGTAATAGCCCAAGCGCGCCACTTCGCAAATGAGTGATTACGATAATTTCCCATGAGCGCAGTATCTGATGTCAGCAGGATGAGAAAAATGAGGATTGGAATCATCAAAATGGCCGCGATGACTTGCGTAGCCACTGCCAAGCTTGTTAAAGGCAAATGAGGGATCAGTACAATCGCTGCGGCTATCACCAATCCTCCCACATACACAACATAAAATTTGGGTGCCTGCCATGGACGATCGTTCAGGCTTTTAGCCCATTGAAATACACTCGCATACGTCCAAGATGTCGACAATGAGATCGTGATCGCTGCCAAGAATCCGGCATTAATCAATCCCAGTGCAAACAAATCGCGCACATATACACCATAGGCCTGATAAAATCCACGAAACATGGAAATAGGGGCTGCACTCACACCTGGATGGGAAAGTCCATAATGGAAAAGCGCTGCGCCACACAGTAAGATGGCAAATGCGATCACCGATTGCACCGCACTACCTAGTGCCGTATCTAGACGCCCATAACGCAAATCACGGTGCGTCATGCCCTTATCGATTACCGCGCTACCTTGAAAAAAAATCATCCACGGTGCCACCGCATTGCCTATGGTAGCCAAGATAAAATACAACATCAGATGGGCATTGTTCCCTGCCTGCCATTGCCATGTAATAGGCGTGCCCACCCGCAGTTCATGATGTAAGGTGACTACAGCAATCCCCACAAACACCAAATTCAGCGCACCGACAATGAGTGCTAATCGCTCTTTTGACCAATACCTACCAAACAGCGCAAAGCCAACCGATGCCAACAAGCTGATGACATCTGCCAGTGCATAAGGTATTCCCAACACAGAAAGCCCAATGCTCATTCCAATGAACTCAGTCACCAACGTCAAAACATTTTCAATTAACAAGGTGGACAGGGAAAACGAACCCCAAAATTTACCGAAATACGCATACACCAGTACGGGGAATGGCTTTTGGCTGACCAGCCCAAGCCGCATTGACATTTCTTGAATCGCGTAAGTTACAGGTGCAAGCAACAACACCAAGGGCAAAAATATACTAAATCCAAACGTAACACCTGTCGCCGCATAACTAATGACTCCTCCAGCATCATTATCACCAATCATGGCAATCAGTCCTGGACCAAGCAAAATCCACACCAAACGCAACCATCGTATTTTGGCAAGACGAGGGGAGGTTGGCATGGAGTCCAGCGTACCCGCGACTGTTAGTGAATCTGGCTCGTTGGGGTTTGGAGGTTTCGTCGGATACACAAACACTCCTCCTTCGCTACGTAAACTTTACTCACGAAGGAGGAAAAAGGTGCCTAAATCATCGATTCATTTTTTTATTATTTGG
>JAJZCJ010000377.1 GCA_021846145.1 Bacillota bacterium | reverse complement strand
ATTTCCTTCTGCGATCTTTTCATTTGATACTTCGGCTCAATTGCAAAAGGATATTGGGGGTGGGTATGCAGGTGGGTTTCCCAGTTGGAAACTGGATTTAGATTTAAGCACCTTTAGTGTGATTCCCTATGCAACTGGGGTAGCAAGGATAATTGCAGACGTAGTCGACGAGCATGACATGGCGGTTCAAATCGCCCCAAGACAGGCGCTGCGTAAGGTGATCACTCAATTGATGGAGTTGGGATACCGAATTAAAGGGTCATTTGAATATGAATTTTATGTTTTTAAAGAAACACAAGCTGGTCTAGAACCCGCATGGACCGGTTTGCAATGTTTTTCTGAAACTAAGCAATCTGAAGTTGAGGATATCATCGGTGATATATTGCACTACTTATTTGAAATGGGAGCAGGACCGGAAGTTGCCAACACCGAATACGGATCAGGTCAATTTGAAGTATCCAATTCGCCTTTTTGGGATATTGAAATTGCTGATATGGCATTCTATTACCGATCAAGCATCAAAGAAATCTTGGCGCACAAGGGATATAAGGCAAACTTTATGAGCAAGCCTGTAAACAATATGAGTGGTAGCGGTGCGCATTTGCACCATTCTCTGTTTGATCAGCAGGGCCAAAACTTATTTTATGATGCTTCGCAAACGGATGGATTGTCTGATTTGGCAAGGTGGTTTATTGGTGGTCAATTAATGCATGCAAAAACGATTAGTGCATTGGCAAACTCCACCATTAACAGCTATAAGCGTCTGCAACCGTATTCCTTTGCGCCATTTAAGGTAACGTGGGGCTATGACAATAGAGCATGTATGGTGCGAATTCCGCCTGCCAGAGGTGAAAATACACGCATTGAAAACCGTGCACCCGGAGCGGATACAGATCCTTATATCGCGTTAGCAGTTGTGCTTGCAGCAGGATTAGATGGCATACGAAATCGGATTGAACCGGACAAACCAATATTAAATGAAGATGCGTACGCAGTTAATGCAGAAATGTTACCTAGGTCTCTTGGGGAAGCTTTGCAACACTTGGAACAAGATGAATGGGCAAGTCAAGTATTTGGGGAGGCGTTCATGCAACATTATATAAAGCTTCGCAGCGCTGAAAATAATCGATTTTTGCAGTATGTAACAGATTGGGAACGTAACGAATATCAAGATTTATTTTGAGTGCGTAGGAGGAATTTATGATGACACAACATCTAGCAAAACAGGATATCGTATACGCCCTATCTCCAGAAAATATTCCTGTATTGCGCATTCATAGTGGGGATCAAGTGGTCATACACACATATGACTGTTTTGAAGATCAAATTCAAGATCTAACGCAAGATTTCGGCCAACTGAACTGGGAGCGAATCAATCCTGCTACAGGTCCCATCTATGTGGAAGAGGCACAGCCTGGAGACTTGCTCGTGGTGAACATTCAAAAAATTACATTAGCTGATCATGGAGTGATGACTACAGGCCCTGACCTTGGTGTACTTGGCGACGAAATACAGCAGAATGTCATTCGAATGATTCCCATTCATGATGATACGGCTTACTTTTCTGACAAGGTACAATTACCTGTCAATAAGATGATTGGTGTCATCGGCACAGCGCCTGCAAACGACAAAGTGGCTTGTGGTACCCCTGGTGATCATGGCGGGAATATGGACTGTAAAGAGATCACGGAAGGTGCGCGTCTGATTTTACCTGTCAATGTACCTGGTGCCTTGTTTGCGCTGGGTGATCTTCATGCAGCGATGGGGGATGGTGAAGTAGCTGTTTGTGGCATCGAAATTGCTGGAGAAGTCACGGTGCAATTGCATGTATTGAAAGGGAAAAAATGGCCGGTTCCGATGGTGATCAATGAAAAATCGGTGATCACCATTGCATCGGAAAAAAGTCTGGATGATGCGGCGAATCGAGCAGTGAAAAACATGGTTCATTTTTTGGAAGATGAGTGCGGCATAGATAAAGCAGAAGCAACTTTGTTACTAAGTATAGCAGGTGATTTGAGGGTATGTCAGGTGGTAGATCCGTTAAAAACGGCAAGGTATGAATTGCCACGCTGGATAACTGAAAAACACGGATTTTCTTTTTCTATATAAATAACAAAGAATAGAGGGATGAAAATTGGAGCAACAGTTGCATAAAAATGATTTGTCTTATGTTGAGGCCATGGCTATTTCCGTAGCGATTATGGCCCCAACGGCCGCTATGGCTTTAAATGGTTCATTTGCAGCCAGTATCGCAGGGACGGCAGTGCCACTAACGTTCTTAGTCGCCATGGTGACGATTGGACTTGTATCTTTTGCGTTTATTCAATTTAATCGCCATTTTGCTAGTAGCGGATCGGTTTACGCATTTACCACAGCATCACTCGGTCCTAAGACAGGTTTTTTGTCAGGGTGGGCATTGTTATTAACATATTTTGTTTTTACGGGTGCCTCAGCAGCAGAAATTGGCGCATTTATGCAAAGTTTTTTTGCTTTTCTCGGTGTTCAAGTGGGATGGTTTCCGATTGCAGTGGTGGGAGCGATAATCATCTGGGTATTGGCATTTAGGGATGTGCGGGTAAGTGCTCGATTGATGCTCATATTAGAGGGAGTATCCATTTTATTAATTCTAATTTTGACTTTTGTAATTTTGGCTCGTGGTGGGGCATCTCATCATTTGACTGTTACTCCTTTTATGCTTGGCGGTAATAGCGTATCTTCCGTAGGATTAGCTGCGGTGTTTGCTTTTCTTTCTTTTGCTGGATTTGAAGGAGCATCTAGTTTGGGTGAAGAAACGAAAAACCCCAAAAAAGCAATTCCCATCGCGATTGCGGCCGCT